>NZ_JBHYMS010000018.1:11273-128472 GCF_042743185.1 Inquilinus sp. NPDC058860
GCTCGTGCTTTTGTATTTCCGGCCTCGGCTGGGCTTTGGGGTGTTCGGTACGTCAGCCCACCCCCTACAATAATTCGCACGGGACCGGGGTAGGTTGGGTTCGCCTTGGCGAACCCAACACATCAGTGCTCCAGCTCGGTGTCCCAGTACAGGAAGTCGCGCCAGCTCTGGTGCAGAAAATTGGGCGGAAACGCCCGCCCATTCTCCTGCAGCTCATAAGTCGTCGGCTGTTGCGGCGGCGTCAAAGGGTGCATGCCGCAATGGCTGGGCAGCTGGTGCCCCTTGCGCAGGTTGCAGACCGAGCAGGCCGCGACCACGTTGGTCCAGCTGGTGCGCCCGCCGCGGGCGCGCGGCACGACGTGGTCGAAGGTCAGCTCCTGCGACGGCAGCCGCTCGCCGCAGTACTGGCAGCTGAAGCGGTCGCGCAGGAACACGTTGAACCGGGTGAAGGCCGGGCGCCGCGCCGAGGGGATGTACTCCTTCAGCGAGATCACGCTGGGCAGCCGCATCTCGAAGGACGGGCTGCGCACCACCCGGTCGTATTCGGCGATGATGTTGACCCGGTCGAGGAAGACCGCCTTGATCGCCTCGTACCAGGGCCACAGAGACAGCGGGAAGTAGCTCAACGGACGGAAGTCGGCGTTGAGGACGAGAGCCGGGCAGTTTTCGGGTGGGGGAGACACCATCCCACTCCTTCGCCTTCATCTCTGTCCGCGGACCCTCCGCGGATGGCCATGGGTATACGAAGAAACCCACTTGACCGCAATATCCTGCGCCCAAAGGGCAGGAAATGTCACGATCTCGTCACGCCGCTCCGCTCGCTGCCTGCGGCAGGTGCCGGCGCAGCATGGCGAGGCCGGCGACCAGGCCCTCGGGATCGATGCCGTGGCCCAGGCCGGGGCGGGCGAGGGTCTCCGCATCCACCCCGGCGCCGCGCAGCGCCTGGGCCGCCGCGGCCATGGCGGCGAACGGCACCACCGGGTCGTCCTCGCCATGCACCAGCAGCACCGGCGGGCGCGAGACGATGTCGCGGGCCAGGGTGGGGGCGCCCAGCAGCGCGCCGGAATAACCGATCACCGCGGCGCAGGGTCGCGGCCGCCGCAAGGCGGTGGTGAGCGAGGTCATGGTGCCCTGGCTGAACCCGACCAGCGCCAGGTCGGCGTCGGTCAGGCCGCGCTCCGCCAGCGCCTGGTCGAGGAAACCGTTCAGGATCGGCAGCGTCACCTGCAGCCCGGCCTCCATCACCGAGGCCGTCCGGTCCTGCAGGCTGAACCATTGCCGGCCGAAGGGCGCCATGTCGCAGGGCTCCGGCCCATCCGGCGCCAGGAACTCGGCCTCGGGCAGATGGGCGGCCCAATGCGGCGCCAGCCCGATCAGGTCCTGCCCGTCGGCGCCGACGCCGTGCAGCAGGACGACCAGGGCCTTCGCGCGGCCGCTGGCCGGGGCGAGGCGGGGGCCGGAGAGGGGGCGGCCGGAGGAAGGGCGGGTCGTATCCATGCGCCATCTGTCCCGGCGCCGCCGTGTCTTGTCAACCGCGGCCGAGGTTCCGTAGTGCTGTGTCAGCCATGACCGTCGTGACCCGCTTCGCCCCCAGCCCGACCGGCTTTCTGCATCTCGGCCACGCCCATTCGGCGCTGGCCGGCTGGCGCCGCGCGCGAGAGGTGGGGGGCCGTTTCCTGCTGCGGATCGAGGACATCGACCAGGGCCGCTGCCGGCCGGAGCTCGAGGCCGCGATCCTGGAGGACCTGGCCTGGCTCGGCCTCGACTGGGACGGGCCGGTGCGGCGCCAGTCGGAGCATTGGGACGACTATCGCGCGGCGCTGGCGGTGCTGGAGGGGCAGGGGCTGATCTATCCCTGCTTCTGCACCCGGCGCGAGATCCAGGCCGAGATCGCGGCGATGCAGAGCGCGCCGCACGGCCCGGCCGACACGCCGGACGGCGCGCCGCTGTATCCCGGCACCTGCCGCCGCCTGTCGCCGCAGGAACGGGGCGACCGCCTGGCCGCAGGCCGCCCCTACGCGCTGCGGCTCGACATGGCCGAGGCGACGCGGCGCGCCGGACCGCTGGGCTGGACCGACGAGCTGGCCGGCGAACAGGTCGCGCGGCCGGAGCGGCTGGGCGATGTGGTGCTGGCGCGCAAGGAGACGCCGACCAGCTATCACCTGGCGGTGACGGTGGATGACGAGATCCAGGGCGTCACCGTGGTCACCCGCGGCCTCGATCTGTTCGAGGCCACCCATGTCCACCGGCTGCTGCAGGCGCTGCTCGGGTACCGGGTGCCGGTGTGGCGCCACCATGCGCTGCTGACCGATCCGGCCGGCCGACGCCTGGCCAAGCGCAGCGACGCGGCGTCGATCCGCGCCTATCGGGCGCAGGGCAGCTCCGCCGCCGAGGTGCGGGCGCTGGCGGGATTTCCGGACTAGCATCGGCGGCAGGATCCACCGACTCCGGAGCCGAGATGTCCGCCGCACCGACCGTCCGCTTCGTCCGCCCCGCCGATTTCGACCAGTGGCTGCCGCTGTGGGACGGCTACAACGAGTTCTACGGCCGCGTCGGCGAGACCGCGCTGCCGGCGGAGATCACGCGGGCCACCTGGGCGCGCTTCTTCGATGCCTATGAGCCGGTGCATGCGCTGGTGGCGGAGATCGACGGCCGGCTGGTCGGGCTGACGCATTACCTGTTCCACCGCAGCACCACCATGCTGGGGCCGACCTGCTATCTGCAGGATCTGTTCACCAGCGCGGCGGCGCGCGGCCGGGGCATCGGCAAGGCGCTGATCGAGGGCGTATACGAACAGGCCAGGGCCGCCGGCGTCACCCGCGTCTATTGGCAGACGCACGAGACCAACCAGACCGCGATGCGGCTCTACGACCAGCTGGCCGACCGCTCCGGCTTCGTCGTTTATCGCGGGCGGCTGTGAGAGACCTCTCTGACGCCTACTGATCCAGGATCTTTTCGCGCTGCTCTTCGTACTCGTCCTGGGTGATCGCGCCCTGGCGATAGGCGTTGTCCAGGTCGATCAGCTCCTGCCCCGTCGTCGCTCCGGCGCGGCCGGGCGGCGGCGTGTGGCTGCTGCCGCCGCAGGCGGCAACCGGAAGGGCCAGTCCGAGGGCGAGGGCGAGCGGCAGGAATCGCATGAAGGCTCCGGGGTCGAGAATGGCTGTTGAACGCCACGCGGCGGTGTTTGTTCCGGTCAGCGGGCACCACCGCCGGAGGGCGGATCCGTAGGCTCGCGCAGGCCGCGGCACAGCGCCAGATAATCCGGCTCTTCCGGCCCCACGAACCCGCGCCGGATCGCCAGGTCGATGATCACCAGGGCGACGTTGAACTTGAAATCCTCGGTATCGCGCATCCGCTCCAGCACCGCCGCCAGAGGCCGGCGCTCGAAGCTCTCGACCTCGCCGTCGGTGTTGCGCGGCGCGAAGCCGGGTGCCAGCGCCAGGTCGTAGACGAACAGCGTGTCCCGGCGCAGGCCCTCGGCCGTCTCCATCATGTAGGTGATGGCGCCGGCCGGCACCGCCTGCCGCGCCAGCTCCGGCGGGATCGCGGCTTCCTCGGCGCATTCCTTGACCACGTTCTCGGCCAGGCTCAGCCCGTGCGGCTGGCCGCCGGCGACGATGTTGTCGAGCTTGCCGGGCGCCAGCGCCCGGTCGGCCGCGCGCTTCGCGATCCACAGCAGCGGGCCGTCCGCCGCCTCGACCACGCCGTTGAGATGGATGCCGAAGGACTTGATGCCCAGCGCCACGGCGGCGCCGCGATCGACCGTGGCCAAGAGCGGCGCGCCCCATTCGGCCAGCACCGGATAGCGCTCGTTCCGCCGCTTGCGCACCAGCCCCGCCTCGATCAGCCGGTCGGTGACCTCCTCCAGCGCCTCGGCCCGCGCCTCCGGCCCGGACAGGCGCTCGTCCAGCCGCCAGCCGCTTCCCTCCGGCCGCAGCGGCCCGGGCCGCCGGTCGAGCAGGTCGGCCGCGGGCGGGGTGACCCAGCCGGCGACGGTGTCGCCGATCCGCCACGGACGCAGCCGGGCGGGATCATGGGCGGTGCAGGCGCGGATTCGGTCGAGCAGGCTCATGGTTCCGGTCTAGAGCATGTCGGGCGCCCGGGAAACGACGATCCTTCGGCGCCCCGTCCGGGCCGGCACGGGAGGCGTGCAACCGGCGGCGGGAAGGCTTACTTTGGCGCAGCCGCGGCCTGGATGGCCGGATCGGGAATGGAAGGAGTTGCGGGTGCGGCAGGTGGGGATCGGTCGGATCGCGACGACAGGCGGGGCGGCGCTGCTGCTGCTGGCCCTGGCCGGGCCGGCTGCGGCGGCGGTCGATCTCGGCAACCTGTCGGCCGACGACATGCGGGCGTTGCAGCGCATCCTCGAGACCGAACGGACCAATGCGTCGAAACGCCTGCCCTCGGGCCTTTCCGTCACCGTGATCAAGACCCAGACCTCGCCGCGCGTCTGCCGCGTCTTCCGCATCGGCCGCCAGGGCCAGGAGGGACAGGCCGTGGGCTGCCGTGTCGGCGCCCAGCGCTGGGCGCTGAACGCCTCGATCGACGCGGCCCAGGCCGCCCCGGTCGAGGCGTCGCCGGAAGAACCGGTGGTGCGGCCCAAGGTCGTGGCCCAGTCGCGGCCGATCCAGAATTCCGAGGACGAGGGGGTGGAGGAGGCCGGGGCGGTGGCCGCGCCGGCGGCGCCGGCCCGCAGCGCGCCTCCCCAGCCCGCCGCGCCCGACACCGCCGCACCGCCGAAGGAAACGCAGGTGGCGGCGCTGCCGCGGGCGCCGTTCCAGGCCCCCCGTCCGCAGCTCCGGCCGCGCGATGTCGATGCGCCCGAGCCGGCGGCCGCAGGCCCGACCCAGGCGCCGGTGCCGCGGGCCCGGCCGGCGGCAGGAGGCCCGGCCCCCGCCGCGGCGGCCGCCCCGCAGCCTGCCGCGCCGGTGGTCGAGATCGACCCGAGCCTCCGGGTGCTCACATCGCCGCCGGCGGTGCCCCCGCCGTCGCCGCGTCCGGGCGCGACCCGTCCCGTCGCCGCGGCACCGGCCTCGCCGGCCGCCGAGGCCGCTCCGGCTGCGGCGGTCCCGGCACCGGCCGCATCGGCCGTCCCGAATCCCATGCCGGCGGCCCCGGCGCCGGACGGGCCGGAATCGCTGATCAACGTGCCGCCCGCGGCGTTTGCCCCGGCTCCGGCGGCGGAATCGCTGCTGCCCCGGGCCGGAATGGCGGCGGGGCCTGCCGCCCCGGCGCCCTTCGTCGTGCCGCCGCCGCGGTCCCGGCCGGTCGTGGCTGCAGCCCACCCGACCCAGGGCGTGGCGCCGCCCGCGACCCGGCCGCCGCCGCCCGGTGCCGCGGACGTGCCGGTGCCGCGCCGCCGCCCGGGCTGATCCGCGGTGTGTGACGGTTTCGCGCAATCGCCCTGGGCGACACCCCGGGCGCGCCCTATAGTCCTTGCATGAGCATCGTCTTTCTCATCCTGGCCGTGATCTGCATGCTGGGGGTGGTCGCCTCGCTCGCGACCGGCGTCTTCGGCATGGCCCAGAACGGGCCGTTCAACCGGAAATGGGGCAACAAGCTGATGCAGGCCCGCATCGGCTTCCAGGCCCTGGCCATCCTGTTCTTCGTGCTGGCCCTGTGGACGGCCTGACAGGACGGCGCCGATGGTCACGCTGACCCGGATCTACACCCGCGGCGGCGACGCCGGGCAGACCTCGCTTGTCGGCGGCCGGCGCGTGGCCAAGCACGACCTGCGGGTCGAGGCCTATGGCACGGTGGACGAGGCCAATGCCGTGATCGGCCTGGCCCGGCTGCACACGGCAGGCGAGGCCGACGCCATGCTCGGCCGGATCCAGAACGATCTGTTCGATCTCGGCGCCGACTTGGCGACGCCGGAGGAGCCTGATCCGAAATACCCGCCGCTGCGGGTCACCGCGGCGCAGGTGGAGCGGCTGGAGCGCGAGATCGACGCCATGAACGCGTCCCTGGCGCCGCTGAACAGCTTCGTGCTGCCGGGCGGCAGCGCCGCCTCGGCCCATCTGCATCATGCCCGGACGGTGGTGCGCCGGGCGGAACGGCTGGTCTCGGCCCTGATGATGGCCGACGCGGTCAACTCCGAGGCGCTGAAATACGCCAACCGGCTGTCCGACCATCTGTTCGTCCTGGCCCGCCGCATGAATGGCGACGGCAAGGACGACGTCCTCTGGGTCCCCGGAGCGCATCGGTGAGCCCATCTGCTCACAGCTTGGGCAAGATGCTTGCGCGGGCGGCAGTCGCGTTGACAAGCTCTGTCGGACATCACTATCGTTCGACCTCTTTGCTGCACCGCACCAATGCGGGCGGCCGGCGGGACAGGGACGTTCGGAGCGGAACCCAGGCATGATCCAGACGATCGGCGTCATCGGCGCAGGGCAGATGGGCAGCGGCATTGCCCAGGTCGGCGCCCAGAGCGGCTTCACCATCCGGCTCATGGACACTGACCCGAAGGCGTTGGAGCGGGCGCGGGAGTCGATCGAAGGCCATGTCGACCGGCTGATCGGCCGCGGCAAGCTGACCGCCGCGGAGAAGCCGACGGTCCTGGCCCGGATCCACACGGCCTCGGAGTACCAGGCGTTCAAGGATTGCGACCTGGTGATCGAGGCGGCGACCGAGAGCGAGCCGATCAAGCGCGAGATCTTCAAGCAGCTGGTGCCGCATCTGAACGAGCGGGCGATGGTGGCGACCAACACCAGCTCGATCTCGATCACCCGCCTCGCGGCCACGACCGACCGGCCCGAGCGCTTCATCGGCATGCATTTCATGAATCCCGTGCCGGTGATGAAGCTGGTGGAGATCATCCGCGGCATCGCCACTGACGACGCCACCTACGAGTCGATCCGCGACCTGGCGCTGAAGCTGGGCAAGACCCCGGCGGTGTCGGAGGATTTCCCGGCCTTCATCGTCAACCGCATCCTGCTGCCGATGATCAACGAGGCGGTCTACACCCTGTACGAGGGGGTGGGCTCGGTCGAGGCGATCGACACCTCGATGAAGCTCGGCGCCAACCATCCGATGGGTCCGCTGGAGCTGGCCGACTTCATCGGCCTCGACACCTGCCTGTCGATCATGAACGTGCTGTATGACGGCCTGGCCGACAGCAAGTACCGGCCCTGCCCGCTGCTGGTGAAATACGTCGAGGCCGGCTGGCTCGGCCGCAAGACCAAGCGCGGCTTCTACGACTATTCCAAGGACGTGCCGGTCCCGACCCGGTGAGGGGCAGGCCGAAGGTCACGCCATCTGCCGGCCATCCTCGAACCAGACCAGGGCCAGGCACAGCGCGGCGGCGCCGGTCGCGGCTGTCCGCGCCCAGTTCCAGGCGTCCCATGGGCCGAAATAGCGGGCCCGCGCCGCCGCCAGGTCGGCCGCGCCGTCCAGCGGGACCGTCGCCAGCCACTGGTTCAGCGGCACGCTCGCCAGGAAGGTGAGGGCGAAGCCGGCGAGGCCGTACAGGGCCACCGCCGCCGCCAGCCAGATCTCCGGCCGGCCGAACCGGGCGCGGGCCAGCCGCAGCGCCAGCAGCGCCGCCGGGAAGGCGAGGGCGCCGAAGAAGGCGAAGGCGAAGACCGGGTTGCGGACGGTGGCGTTGATCGCCTGCATGGCGGCGATCGCGGCACGGTCGTCGAGCTGCGCCAGCCCGTACAGCACCGAGCAGGCATAGGCGTAGAAGAAGCCCGCCGCCAGCGCCACGGCGAGGGTCGACAGCACCAGCAGGAAACGGTCGAGGTGACGAAGCGGCGGCATCCGGATCTCTCCTGACCTGTACCGTACCGATCGGTACTGATAAGATGATCGGGATGGCCGGCGGGGTCAAGAGGAGCGGATGGCGCGACGAAGCGAGGAGCGGCGGCAGGCGGTGCTGGATGCGGCGCTGGCGGTGCTGGAACGGCGGGGCTATGCCGGGACCAGCATGCTCGACATCGCCCGCGAGGCCCGCGCGTCGAAGGAGACGCTCTATGCCTGGTTCGGCGACAAGAAGGGGCTGTTTGCCGCGCTGGTCGCCGACAACGCGGCGGCCGTGAACGCCGTGATCGAAGCGGTGCCGGCCGGCTCGGAGGAGGCGTCGATCCGCGCCGTCCTGTCGGAGTTCGGCACGGCGCTGCTGGCCCTGCTGCTGGGCCCGCGCGCGGTGGCGATCAACCGGGCCGCGGCGGCGGAGGCCGTCCGGGATGGAGAGCTGGGTCGCCTTCTCGTCGCCTCCGGCCGGGCGGCGACGGGCGGCCGGATGGTGGCCCTGCTGCGGGACCGGGCCGTGCGGGGCGAGATCGAGGCCGACGATCCGGAGGACGCCTTCTCGGTCTTCCTCGGCCTGCTGCTGCGCGACCTGCAGATCCAGGTGCTGGTCGGGGCGGCCACGACGCCGGACGGAAAGGCGCTGCGGCGGCGCGCAGAGGCGGCGGCGGAGCTGTTCCTGAGGCTCTACGGGCCGCGGCCCGGCTGACGCGTCATGCCCCGATCGGCACCTTGGTCTCGTACTTCACCCGGGACAGGTTGAAGCTGGTGCGGAAGCGCTTGATGTTGTGCTCGTTCGCCAGCACGCGCCGGCAGAACAGGTTGTAGGCCTCCATGTCGCGGCAGGTGACGACCAGCAGGTAGTCGATCTCCCCGGACACGAAATAGCATTGCTGCACCTCCGGCTCGGCCGCGATCTTGCGCTCGAAGGCGGCCAGCACGTCCTCGCGCTGGCGGTCGAGCTCGACCCCGACGAAGGCGACGATGGTCTGGCCGACCTTCTCCGGGTCGACCAGCGCCACGTCGCGCACCACCACCCGCTCCTGCCGCAGCCGGCGCACCCGTTTCAGGCAGGCCGGCGGCGACAGGCCGACGCGCTCCGCCAGGGCCAGGTTGGTGATCTGATTGTCCTCCTGCAGCGCATCGAGGATGCGGCGGTCGATGGCGTCGATCTGAGGCGGGGCCGGCCGGTTGCGGTCGGGACTTTTCATCGATTTTCTCGAAGCGGCGTCCACACATTCCACAACGGAAATTCCGGTCGTGCAAATCGAAATCCGTTGCCGATGATTTCGTCATAGCCTCGTTCCATCAAACAGGAGGCAACCATGGACTCGACCGATCTGTCGAACCGCATCGAGGTGCATGACCGGGAGGCGCTGGCGACGGCCCGGGCCGTGCTCGACGCCTGCGCCGATCCGGCGGCGATGGGCGAGGCGGTCAAGGCCGCAGTCGGGCGCAACGCGCAGTGGCGCGGCGAGGACTGCATCAACCTGCTGGCGCCGGAGGCGCCGACCAGCCCCGGCGTGCGGGCGTTGCTGGCGGCGGAGATCGGCACCCGCGCGGCCGAGGGCCATATCGGCCGGGTCAACCGCTGGTTCGCCGGCACCCGCCATATCGACGAGGTCGAGGCGCTGTGCGTCGAGCTGCTGAAGCGCCATTTCCGCTGCAACTACGCCGACCACCGGCTGTGCGCCTCGATGATCGGCAACGCCGTGGTCTACACCGCGCTGACCGCGCCGGGCGACGTGGTGATGACCGCGGCACAGCCCACCGGCGGCCATTCCTCGAACCGGTTCGACGGGCCGGCCGGCGCCATGGGCCGCACCATCGTCGACATTCCGATGGACCCCGACGAGCTGGTGGTCGACCTCGACCTGTTCCGCCGGGCGGCGCCGCTGGCCCGGCCGAAGCTGGTCGCGCTGGGCCTGTCGATGACGCTGTTCCCGCAGCCGGTGGCGGCGATGCGCGAGGTGATCGCGGAGTGGGGCGGCCGCTTCTTCTTCGACGCGGCGCACCAGCTGGGCCTGATCGGCGGCGGCCAGTTCCAGGATCCGCTGAAGGAGGGCGCCGACATCGTCACCGGCTCGGCCGGCAAGACCTTCGCCGGCCCGCAATCCGGCATCCTCTTGTGGGACGACCCGGCGATCACCGAGGCGGTGACGACGGCGGTCTTCCCGGTCTGGGCGGCGACGCACCAGGTCAACCGGGTGGCGGCGCTGGCCCTGGCGACGGCGGAGGCGATCGCGTTCGGCGAGGCACTGCAGGCCCAGATCGTCGCCAACGCCCAGGCGCTGGCGAAGGCGCTGCAGGAGCGCGGCGTGCCGATGCTGGGCGCCCATAAGGGCTTCACCACCACGCATCAGGCGATCGCCGACGCCCGCGGCTTCGGCCGCGGCCTGGCGGCGGCGCAGACGCTGGAGCGCGCCAACCTGATCGTGAACAAGAACCTGCTGCCGGCCGACCGCAAGGAGGACTGGGACTATCCCGGCGGCCTGCGGATCGGCACCATCGAGGTCACCCGCTTCGGCATGCGCGAGCGCGAGATGGAGGCGATCGCCGAGCTGATCGCCCGGGTGCTGGTGCGCGGCGAGTCGCCGGAAGCGGTGCGGCCGGACGCGGTGGCGCTGCGCCACAGCTTCCCGACGATCCACTACTGCTTCGAGAATGGATTGCCGCCAGGCTAGGGCCGGATGGGTTAAGGCCGGAGTGTTTTGCCTCTCCCGCCAGGCGGGAGAGGCAATTGAAGACGCTTCCTCAGCCCCCGCTGCGCCGGGCGCGCGGGTGGGCGTCGGCGTAGACGGTCATCAGCCGGTCGGTGTCGATCCCGGTGTAGCGCTGGGTGGTCGACAGGGCGGCATGGCCCAGGAGCTCCTGGATCGTGCGCAGGTCGCCGCCGCCGGCCAGCAGGTGGGTGGCGAAGCTGTGCCGCAGCGCGTGCGGCGTCGCCGAATCGGGCAGGCCCATGACGGCGCGCAGCTGGCGCATCTGCCGCTCGGCCACGCCGGGGTTCAGCGGGCCGCCGCGGGCGCCCAGGAACAGCGGCCCGCCGGCGGCGAGCGGGAAGGGGCAGGCGGCGATATAGGCGTCGACCGCCTCGCGCACCGCCGGCAGCACCGGCACCATGCGCTGCTTGCGGCCCTTGCCGGTGACCACCAGCGTGTCGCCTTTCGGGGCCTCGCGCCGGGTCAGCCCCAGCGCCTCGCCCAGGCGCAGGCCGCAGCCATAGAGCAGGAAGAGGAGGGCGCGGTCGCGCAGCCCGATCCATTCCTCGGTGGCCAGCGTCTCGACCGTGTCGACCGCGGCCAGCGCGTCGGTCACGGCCAGCGGCCGGGGCAGGCGCTTCGGCAGCTTGGGGTTGCGCAGGGACCCGATCGCCGCGTTGTGCAGCACCCCGGCGCGGTCGAGATGGGC
Source organism: Inquilinus sp. NPDC058860 (assembly GCF_042743185.1). Lineage (NCBI taxonomy): Bacteria > Pseudomonadati > Pseudomonadota > Alphaproteobacteria > Rhodospirillales > Rhodospirillaceae > Inquilinus > Inquilinus sp. NPDC058860. The sequence goes on from NZ_JBHYMS010000018.1 coordinate 22,434, forward strand.
CAGGAAGTTGCGGACGCCGGACAGGCCGCGCGCCCGGGTGGCGGCGCCGGCCCCGCCCGCGGCCCGGCGCGACTGGAAGGCGCGCAGGTCCGAGAGTGCGGCGGCGGACAGGTCGTTCAGGCTGGGCGGCCGGCCGAGATGCTCGGCCAGGAAGCCGACGAAACGGCCGACATCGCCGAGATAGGCGCGCAGCGTGTGCGGCGACACCCGCTTCTCGTCCTCCAGCCAGACCCGCCAGCGGCCGGCGGCGTCGCGCAGATCCGCCGCCGCCGGCCAGCCGGCCATGGAATCGGGGTCAGGGAGTTGCCCCTTTTCTGTCATTGCCGGGCTTGACCCGGCAATCCAGAGAGCGTCGACACCCTCTGGATGCCCGGGTCGAGCCCGGGCATGACAGCAAAAGGAGGCTTCACGTGCATTTCATTGCCAAGAGGCCTTGGCAGAGTCACCGGTCCTAATCCTGCCCGGGGGTCAGCCAGGAGCGGATGCAGCGCTCCAGCACCCGGCCGAGGAAGCCGACCAGCTCGGTCCGCATGCCGGGATGGAACATCTCCGGGTCGCGGCTGCCGAGGGCCAGGACGCAGGGCGGCACCTCCGGCGACACGTTCAGGCGGATCAGCGCCTGGCTGCGCACCAGCCCGGCCCCGGCGCCGAACAGCGCCTCCTCGCCGGCGATGTCCGATTCGAGCATCAGCTCCTGCCCGCCCAGGCGGCGGCCGACCTCGCCCGGCCCGACGATGCGGACCTCGGCGCTGTGCGGCGGCGATTCCTCGCCCTCCGCCGCCTCGACCAGCAGGGTGACCACGTCGAGGTCGAGCAGGACCGCGAGGTCGGTCGACACCGTGTGGATCAGCTGCTCGAAGCTTTCCGCGTCGAGCAGGAACAGGATCGCGGCATGCACCCGGTTCTGGGTGTTGTGGTTGGCGCGGCTGGCGCCGATGAAGGCGCGCTGCTGCTCCTTCAGCCGGTCGACCTGGCCGCGCAGCCTTTCGGCCTGGTAGCCCTGCAGGTCGATCACTCCGTCGCCGCGGTCACGCGGCGGCAGGGCCAGCCGGCCTAGCAGGTCGGGGTGCTGGACCAGGAAGTCCGGATGGGCCAGCAGCCAAGCCGAGACGTCCGCCGCGGTGAGCGCGGGGGCGTCCGGCCGCTTCACTTCCTGTGCCAACGGGCCGCCCTCACGCCGCCGACTTCTGCTGCTTCAGGGCCGCGAGCTCGCTGTCGTCGAGGATGCTCTGGCCGGTCTTCTGCCAGTCGGCCACGAAGGCGGACAGGCCCTTGTCGGTCAGCGGATGGCTGAACAGCGAGCGCAGCGCCGCCGGCGGCAGGGTGCCGACATGGGCGCCGAGCTTGGCGGCCTCGATCACATGCCGCGGCCCGCGGATCGACGCCACCAGCACCTGGGTCTTGATGTCCGGATACTGGCGGTAGATCTGGACGATGTCGGCGATCAGCTGCATGCCGTCCTCGCCGACGTCGTCGAGCCGGCCGACGAAGGGCGAGATGAAGGTCGCGCCGGCCTTGGCCGCCAGGATCGCCTGGCCGGCCGAGAAGCACAGCGTGACGTTGACCATGGTGCCGGCGTCGGACAAGGTGCGGCAGACCTTGAGCCCGGCGGGCGTCAGCGGCACCTTGACCGCGATGTTCTTCGCGATCTTGGCGAGCTTGCGGCCTTCGGCCAGCATGGTGTCGAAATCGGTCGCGGCGACCTCGGCCGAGACCGGCCCCTTCACCACCTCGCAGATCTGCGGGATCAGGTCCAGGAACTTGGCCCCGGACTTGGCGATCAGGGAGGGGTTGGTGGTCACCCCATCGACCAGGCCGGTGGAGGCCAGGTCACGGATTTCGTTGAAGTCGGCGGTATCGATGAAGAACTTCATGGGCCTCGTTCCAATGGCCAGCGGTCGCTTCGGGCCGATGCGCGGCACCGGCGTCGGCCCGCGGGGGCAAGTCTAGCCCATGGCGGAGTCCGAGGCCACAGCAGCGACGCCGGTCGAGGAGGAGAGTGGCGCGATCGCCACGGTCCGGGTGCTGCTGCCGCTGCCCTTGGCAGAAGCTTACGATTACGCGGTGCCGGAGGGCATGGATCTTGCGCCCGGGAGCTATGTCGAGGTGCCGCTCGGCCGGCTGCGGCGCGTGGGCGTGGTCTGGGGGCCGGGCAGCGGACAGGTCGCCCGGGCGCGGCTGAAGCCGGTCGCGCACCGTTTCGACCTGCCGCCGCTGCCGGAGGTGGCGCGCAGCTTCACCGACCGGGTGGCCCGCTACACCCTGTCGCCCCCCGGGGCGGTGCTGCGCATGACCCTGTCCTCGACCGGGGCGCTGGAGCCGCCGAAGCCGATCACGGCCTATCGCCGGGCGGATCTCCCGCCCGAGGGCGCGAAGCTCAGCGCCGCCCGGCGGCGGGTGCTGGCGGTGCTGGCGGACGGGCCGCCGCGGCTGCCGGCCGAGCTGGCGCGCGAGGCCGGCTGCGGCGCCGGCGTGATCAAGGGCATGGCCGAGGCGGGGCTGCTGGAGGTGGTGCTGCTGCCGGGCTTCGACCCGGTGCCGCAGCCCGATCTCGCCCGGCCGCGGGCGGTGCTGGGCGAGACCCAGCGCGAGGCGGCGGACCGGCTGATCGACGCCGTCGCCGATGGCGGCTATTCGACCACGCTGCTCGACGGCGTCACCGGCTCGGGCAAGACCGAGGTCTATTTCGAGGCGGTGGCGGCGGCGCTGGCGGCCGGCCGGCAGGTGCTGGTGCTGCTGCCGGAGATCGCGCTGTCGGCGCATTGGCTCGACCGTTTCGCCGCCCGCTTCGGCGTGCGGCCGACCGAATGGCATTCCGAGCTGAACTCGACCCAGCGCCGGCGCAACTGGCGGGCCGTGGCCTTCGGCGAGGCCCGCGTGGTGGTCGGCGCCCGCTCGGCCCTGTTCCTGCCCTATCCCGATCTCGGCCTGATCGTGGTCGACGAGGAGCATGAGAGCGCCTTCAAGCAGGAGGACGGCGTCGTCTACCAGGCCCGCGACATGGCGGTGCTGCGCGGCCATCTCGGCGGCTTTCCGGTGGTGCTGGCCTCGGCCACCCCGTCGCTGGAGACGCTGGCCAATGTCGAGGCCGGGCGCTACGCCGCGCTGGAGCTGCCGTCGCGGCACGGCACGGCGCGGCTGCCGGCGGTGAGCGCGATCGACATGCGCCGCGAATCGCCGCCGCGCGGCCGCTTCCTGTCGCCGACCCTGCGCGAGGCGGTGGTGGAGACGCTGGCAGCGGGGGACCAGGCGATGCTGTTCCTGAACCGCCGCGGCTACGCGCCCCTGACCCTGTGCCGGCATTGCGGCCATCGTCTCGAGTGCCCGCACTGCACCGCATGGCTGGTCGAGCACCGCCTGGCCGGGCGGCTGGAGTGCCACCATTGCGGCCACCGGGCGCCGCTGCCCAAGGCCTGCCCGTCCTGCCAGGCCGAGGGCAGCTTCGCCGCCTGCGGCCCGGGGGTGGAGCGGATCGCCGAGGAGGTCGACGCGACATTGCCGGAGGCGCGCTGGCAGATCGTCGCCTCCGACACCTTCTCCGGCCCCCAGGCGATCGCCGACCTGACCGCCGACCTCGACAGCGGCGCCGTCAACCTGCTGATCGGCACCCAGATCCTGGCCAAGGGCCACAACTTCCCAGGCCTGACGCTGGTCGGGGTGGTCGACGCCGATCTCGGCCTCGCCGGCGGCGACCTGCGGGCGGCGGAGCGGACCTGGCAGCTGCTGCACCAGGTCGGCGGCCGGGCCGGGCGGGGCGAGAAGCCGGGGCGGGTGCTGCTGCAGAGCTTCATGCCCGACCATCCGGTGATGCAGACCCTGGTGGTCGACGACCGCGACGGCTTCCTGGCGTCGGAGGCGGAGGCGCGGCGGTCGCGCGGCCTGCCGCCCTACGGCAAGCTGGTGGCGCTGATCGTCTCCGGCCCCGATCGCGGCGCGGTCGACCGGGTGTCGCAGGATCTCGGCCGGGCCGCCCCGCAGGGCGACGGGCTGATGGTGCTGGGCCCGGCCGACGCGCCGCTGGCGATGCTGCGCGGCCGCCACCGCCGCCGCCTGCTGCTGAAAGCGGACCGGCGGATCACGGTGCAGCCGCTGGTGGCGGAATGGGTGTCGCGGGTGCAGGTGCCGGGCACCGTCCGGGTGCAGGTCGATATCGACCCGTACAGCTTCCTTTAGAAGCCGTTTGGCCGCATCAGCGCGGCGGTTCGCTCAGCTCCAGCCGGTTGCCGGCCGGGTCGCGGGTGAACAGGCGGCGATAGCCGACGGGCGGCCGCGGGTCGTCCTCGATCGGCGCCCCGGCAGCGCGCAGCCGGGCCTCGGCCGCATCCAGATCCGTAACGGTCAGGCACAGATGGCGGTCCGCCGCCATCTGCTCCGCCCGGCCCGGCGCGTCCGGCGACAGGTGGATCTCGGCGGCGCCGACCCGCAGCCAGGCGCCCTGGCTGCGCCGGCCCTGCGGCTTCGGCAACTGTTCCAGCCCCAGCGTCTCGACATAGAAGCGCACCGTCTCGGCCTCCAGCTCGGCCGGGAAGGTCAGGTTGGCGTGGTGCAGGGCGAGGATGGTCACGGCCGGGCTCTCCGATCGGGAGGGCCGATCATCAGCCGCATGCCGGCCGGGATCAACGGGCGTCGCGGTACCGGGCCGGCGTGATCCCCAGGGTGCGGCGGAACATGGCGGTGAAGGCGCTCGGGCTGTCATAGCCGAGCTCCAGCGCCACGGCGGTGACGCTATGGCCGCGGCCGAGCAGGTCGAGCGCCGCCAGCAGCCGGGCCCGGCGCTGCCACGCGGCCACCGACAGGCCGGTCTCGGCGCCGAAGCGGCGCTCCAGCGTGCGCGGGCTGGCGGCGGCGAGGCGCGCCCATTCGGCCAGCGGGCGGCGAACCCCCGGCGCCGCCAGCAGCGCGAGGGCCAGGCGCCGGGCGCGGCGGTCGCGCGGCATCGGCAGCAGCAGCCGGGTGGGCGGAGCCGCCGCCATCTCGTCCAGCATCACGGCGACGACGCGGCGCTGCCGGTCGTCCAGCGGCCGGGCCGGCGCCCAGGTGGCGGCGCGCAGCGCCAGCTCGCGCAGCAGGGGAGAGAAGGGCAGGACCCGGCAGTCGGCGGGCAGCCCGGCCGCCGCCTCGGCCGGGACCTGGATGCCGTGCATGTGCAGGCCGCCGTCGGTGCTGGCGTCGTGCATCAGGCCGGGCGGCATCCACAGGGCACAACCGGTCGGCACGCACCAGCGGCCTTCGGCGGTGCCGATCACGGCGCTGCCCGCCTGGGGCCAGAAGATCTGGCCGCCGCGATGGGCATGGGCAGGCGTCTCGAAGGCGTCGTCGATCCGCACCTCCAGCCGCACCATCTGGTCCGCCAGCCGGTCGAGCATCGTCGCCTCGGGCGAGTCCGGGGCCATGCGGATGACCGTTTCGCGATAGGACATGGCCCGGCCTCGTGCGATCGGGGGGCCGCGATCCGATAGGGTGGTTCAACCCTGGCCGGTTCACGGCCGTGATATGCAAATGAGAGTAATTATCACATGATGCCGCAGATCACCAAGTCGCACCCCGAGGCCGCATCGCCCCTGTTCGACCTCAGCGCCTTCCCGCTGGTGCGGCTGCCGATGCCGGAGCCCGGGATCGCCGGCACTGGCGAGCGCTGGGCCGCCGAGTTCGACGCCATCCTGGGGCGGGGAGAGCGGTTCGTCCTGCTCAGCATCGGGCCGATGCCGGAGGACGAGGCGCATGAGGACCGCAAGGCCCGCACGCTGTGGCTGAAGCGGCGGCGGGCGGATCTCGGCCGGCTCTGCCTGGCCCATCTCCATGTCGAGCGCGATCCGGACCGGCGCGCGGCGATGCAGGATCGCGCCGCCAAGATGGCCGGCGCCTTTCCCTATCCGCTCGCGCTGTTCGACTGCGAGGATACGGCGCTGGACCGGGCCTGGACGCTGCTGCGGGCGGTGCCGCTGACCCTCTAGCCGGCCTCGCCCCGCCCCAGCAGCGATGCGAAGGCGGCCAGCACAGCGGCGTAGACGTCGCGCTTGAACGGCACGATCTCGGCCAGCACCCGGTCCGGCGCCGACCAGCGCCAGGCGTCGAACTCGGGGTGCTCGGTCTCGATGTCGATGTCGCGGTCCTCGCCCAGGAAGCGCAGCGCCACCCAGCGCTGCTCCTGGCCGCGGTAGCGCCCGCCCCAGACCTTGCCGACCAGATGGTCCGGCAGGTCGTAGCGCACCGTCTCCGGCGCCTCGGCCAGGAACTCGGCCCGGTCGGTGCCGATCTCCTCCTTCAGCTCGCGGAAGGCGGCCTGCCGCGCCGTCTCGCCGGAGTCGATGCCGCCTTGCGGCATCTGCCAGCCGTCGGGCGTGTCGCGGCGGCGCGCCACGAAGACGCGGCCGTCGCGGTCGAGCAGCATGATGCCGACGCAGGGCCGGTAGGGCAGGGAGGCCCCCGGTTTGTCCGTCGTCGGCATGGCGCGGCGGCTCAGCCCGCCTGCCCCTTCTGGAACAGCGACAGGCCGCGCAGCAGGTCGAGCGCCCGCGACAGCTGGTAGTCGACATCCGCCGGCTTGTTCGCATCGGCCGCGCCGTCGGACGGCGGCGACGCCGCCTTGTCCTGGCCCGGGGTGGCGGGCTTGTCGGTCGAGGCGCCGCCGCCCGGAGGCGTCGTCGGGGCGCCGCCCGGCGGCGTCGTCGGGGCCTTCTGGTCGGCGCCGCCCTCGCCCGGCGCGGTCTGCTTGTTGTCGTTGTTCAGGGCGCCCTTCAGGTCGGATTCGCGGTAGCCGCGCATCTGCGCGATCTCCTCGATCCGGGCCTGCTGCACCTCGATGTCCGGGGTGATGCCGAGCTGCTGGATCGACCGGCCGGACGGGGTGTAGTAGCGCGCCGTGGTCAGCCGCATCGCGCCATGGCCCGGCAGCGGGATGATGGTCTGGACCGAGCCCTTGCCGAAGCTCTGCGTCCCCATCAGCACGGCGCGGTGGTGGTCCTGCAGCGCGCCGGCCACGATCTCGGAGGCCGAGGCGGAGCCGCCGTTGATCAGCACCACCAGCGGCAGCCCGTCGGCCATGTCGCCCGGGGTGGCGTTGTAGCGCTGCGCCTGGTCGGCCTTGCGCGACCGGGTCGAGACGATCTCGCCCTTGTCGAGGAAGGCGTCGGACACGGCGATCGCCTGGTCCAGGAGGCCGCCCGGGTCGTTGCGCAGGTCGAGGACATAGCCCTGCAGCTTGTCGCCGAGCTTCTTCTTGATGTCGGCGATGCCGCGCTTCAGCCCGTCCTCGGTGCGCTCGGTGAAGCTGGTGATGCGGATGTAGCCGATGTCGCCCTCGGTCCGCCAGCGCACCGATTCCACCGGGATGGTGGCGCGCGCCAGGGTCAGGTCGAAGGGCTCCGCGTCACCACGGCGGACGGTGATGACGATGTTGCTGCCCACCGGGCCGCGCATCTTATCCACAGCCTCGTTGAGGCTCATATTGACGATCGGCTTGCCGTCGATGGCGATGATCAGGTCGCCGGCCTGGACCCCGGCCTTGGCGGCGGGGGTGTCGTCGATCGGCGACACCACCTTCACCACCCCGTTCTCCATCGTCACCTCGATGCCGAGGCCGCCGAAGCTGCCCCGGGTCTGGGACTGCATGTCCTGGAACTCGTCCGAGTTCAGGAAGTTGGAGTGCGGGTCCAGCGAGGTCAGCATGCCGTTGATCGCGGATTCGATCAGCTGCTTGTCGCTGACCTGCTCGACATACTCCGCGCGCACCCGCTCGAACACCTCGCCGAACAGGTCGAGCTGCTTGTAGGTGTCGGTGGAGTCGTTGCTCGTCGCGGCCTTGTCCGGCGCCTTGTCCTGCGCCCAGCCCTGGAAGGTCAGGGTATGCCCGCCGACGAAGGCCAGGCCCATCAGGGCCCCGATGGCAACGGCGTTCAGGTGCTTCTTCATGCTTGCCCTCGCTGACGGCCGGGCCGCCAGGCGCTCGAGTCAATCGGCCGACCGGCCGTCTCCGGTACCGGAGGGGCGGCTGGCCAGGGTGGACGCCACTCGATGATATCTGCCGGGTTTCGGCGGGATCAAGTTACCTGACGTCCATATTTGCGGTTTCGCGTCACATTGGCGCCCCGAATCCGGCCGTCAGGCGGCGTCGATGAGGCTGCGACCGGTCATCTCCTCCGGCTGCGGCAGCCCCATCAGCTGCAGCAGGGTCGGCGCCACATCGGCCAGCCTGCCGTCATGCAGGGCGCGGCGCGGCCCCCCTGCCTGGGATCCGGGCGCATTCACCAGGATCACCGGCACTTTATTCAGCGTGTGCGCGGTGTGCGGGCCGCCGGTCTCCGGGTCGCGCATCAGCTCGGCATTGCCGTGGTCGGCGGTGACGAGCATGGCGCCGCCCTGGCGCCGCACCGCGGCCTCGACCCTGCCGAGGCAGGCATCGACCGTCTCGCAGGCCTTGATCGCCGCCGCCAGGATCCCGGTGTGGCCGACCATGTCCGGGTTGGCGAAGTTGACCACCACCAGGTCGTATTTGCCGCTGTCGATGGCGGCGACCAGCTTCTCGCAGACCTCCGGCGCCGACATCTCCGGCTGCAGGTCGTAGGTGGCGACCTTGGGGGAGGGGACCAGGATGCGGTCCTCGCCGGGGAATTGCGTCTCCTCGCCGCCGTTGAAGAAGAAGGTGACGTGCGGGTACTTCTCGGTCTCGGCGGTGCGCAGCTGGGTCCTGCCGGCCTCGGCCACCACCTCGCCCAGACCCCTGTCGATCGATTTCGGCGGGAAGATCGCCGACATGAAGCGGTTCAGCAGGTCGGAATACTCGACCATGCCGCAGGCGTCGGCGAAGCGGACCGGGGGGCGGGCGAAGCCGTCGAAGGCCGGGTCCAGCAGCGCCTGCAGGATCTCGCGCACCCGGTCGGCGCGGAAATTGGCGCACAGCACGCCGTCGCCATCCTTCATGCCGGCATAGCCGCCGATCACGCTGGGCAGGATGAACTCGTCGCCGGTATCGGCGCGGTAGGCGGCCTCGACCGCGGCGACCGGGTCCGGCGCCGCCTCGCCCCTGGCCTCGGCGACGGTGCGATAGGCCTTCTCCACCCGCTCCCAGCGCTTGTCGCGGTCCATGGCGTAGTAGCGGCCGTCGACGGTGGCGACACGGGCGTTCGGCAGCCCTTCGATGTCCTTCAGGAAGCGGCGGAGATAATCGGCGCCCGCGCGCGGCGGGGTGTCGCGGCCGTCGGTGTAGGCGTGGACCGCGACCGGCACGCCGGCCTCGGCGACGATCTTCGCCAGCGCCGCGATCTGGTCCTGATGGGCGTGCACGCCGCCGGGCGACAGCAGGCCCATCAGGTGGCAGGTGCCGCCGGAGGCTTTCAGCGCCTCGATGTGCTTCCGCAGCGCCTTGGCCTTGGCCAGCGAGCCGTCGGCGATGGCGTTGAAGATCATCTGCAGATCCTGGAACACCACCCGGCCGGCGCCAAGATTCATGTGCCCGACCTCGGAATTGCCGATCTGGCCGTGCGGCAGGCCGACCGCCTCTTCGCTGGCCTGCAGGAAGGCATGCGGCTCCCCGGCCCACAGCCGGTCGAAATTCGGCGTGTCGGCCAGGCGCACGGCGTTGTCCGCCTCCTCCTCGCGCCAGCCCCAGCCGTCGAGGACGCAGAGGACGACGGGCCGAGGGACGTCTGGACGGGGTGGGGTCGCGGCTGCTGCGCTCATCGCATGTCCTTTCTCGGAATCCGCCCTTCATGTATCGGTTGATGCTGCCAACGCAAGGGGGGCACCGACATGGGCGAGAGAACGGCACCGGTCCGCGGCCGCTGGCTGGCCGCGGCGCTGGTCCTGGCCGGATGGGGCGGGTCGATGGCCGGCGCGGCCGGCGGCGAGGCCGATCCGGTCGAGCGCTGGCAACAGCTGGTGCGTGCCAACATCGCTCGCTATGTCTGCGGCGCAGCCCCGCGCGATGCGGGCCGGCAGGTCCACTTCGCCTACGCCTTGAGCGATGCCCGGCTCCAGGCCCTCGCGACGCTGGCCCAGCGTGCGAACGCGCCGACGAGCGATCCGGCGGTGCTGGCCGATCTCGACCGGCGCCGGGCCGGGCAGGAGAGGGCGGCGCGCGATGCGGTGGCGCAGCGCGGCTGCGCCGATCCGCAGGTCACGGACCTGATCGGCGTCGCCGATCGGGCGTCCAACTGACATGCGCGACCGGATGGCATCGCGCGGCAGCCGCCGGCTGTGGGCAGTCCTGCTCCTGGCCGGTCCGCTGCTTGCCGGCTGCGCCGGCCCGGTGACCGGCGCGGCCTATGACACCAAGGATCCGGTCGACCGCTGGCAGGCGGCGCTGCGCGCCAACGCCGCGCGCTATGTCTGCGGCGCGCCGCTGGCGGAGGGGCGCGAGGCCCGGCTGGCCGACGCCATGATCGAGGCCCAGCATCAGGCGGAAGCGGCGCTGGCGAAGCGGGAGGGCACGGCGCCGACCGATCCGGAGGTGCTGGGCGACATCGCGTCCCGCCGCACGCAGCAGGAGCGGGTGGTGCGCGATGCGGTCGCAGAGCGCGGCTGCTCCGATCCGCAGATCATGGATCTGATCGCCCTCGCCGAACGTTTGTCCGCCGGTCAGGCCTGATCTGAGATTGATGATGGAGAACGCGATGCGCATCTGGCGCTTCGGACCGGCGGCGATGGTCGCGGCCCTCGCCCTCGGGGGCTGCAATGAGCAGGGCTATATCGACCCCGGCTACCCCGGCCAATCCGGCACCCCCGGCTATTCCAGCTATTCCGGGGCAGGGCGGGTGCCGCAGCAGGCGGGCTATGCCGGCGATGCGCTGCAGCGCTACGACGCCATGGTCCGGGCCGAATCCGCGGCGCGATCCTGCCGGGTGCAACTCGACCCGCGGCAGGAGCAGCGCTTCGGGCAGGTGCTGTCGCAGGCGGAATCCGAAGCGGCGGGCCAACTTGCCGGCGCCTCGGGCGCGCCGGGCGGCGAATCCGCGGTCTGGCAGGAGCTGGGGTCCCGCCGTGCGGCGAATGAGCGCGACGCCGCCAGCCTGGCCCGCCAGCGCGGCTGCCGCTCCGGCCCGGTGGAGGAGCTGATCGGTGCCTACCGCAACTTCGCGGCGACAGGTTGACGGTCAGGGGCCGAACAGGACCCGGAACATGATGCGCCCGGGAACGGCGAAGGCCACGATCAGCGGGATGCCGAGGGCGAAATAGGCGATTCTTCGCATGATCCGGCGGTGGCGTTCGACGTCGTGCCGCCGGGCGGCGCTGACCGCCTGCCACAGGCTGGCCAGGGTCAGCACGGCGAGCAGGTGAAGCCAGCTGACCGGCCCGACATGCGGCGGGACCGGCCGGTCCAGGATGAAGAGCGCGCTGACGCAGCCGGCGACGAGCGCCGCGACCCAGATCCAGCCCGTGGCGCGGTGGCGCGGCGTCCCCTTCGGCAGGATCAGCTGCAGCGGCGCCAGGACGACGGCGATGCAGACCGCGGCGACGTGAAGCTGGATGACGAGCGGGGCGTCCAGCAGCGGCGCAAGCGACATGGTCTTCCCGCCCCCTCCGTCACGCCCTTATGCCCGGTGATACGGATGTCCGCTCAGGATGGTCTGGGCGCGGTAGATCTGCTCCGCCAGCATCGCCCGGGCCAGCATGTGCGGCCAGGTCAGGCGGCCGAAGGACAGCAGCAGCTCGGCCCTGTCGCGGACCGCATCGTCATGGCCGTCGGCGCCGCCGATCAGGAAGGCCGCTTCGGCCCGGCCCTCGTCGCGCCAACGGCCGAGCAGGCGGGCGAAGCCGGCGCTGTCGAGGTCGCGGCCGCGCTCGTCCAGCGCCACCACCGCGGCCCCGGTCGGCACCGCGGCCAGCAGCAGCGCGGCCTCCTCCCGCTTCAGCGCGGCGCCGGACAGGCCTTTGCGGGCCTCGACCTCACGCAGCGTCAGCGGCCAGGCGGACCGGCCGGCATAGTCGTCGAACAGGTCGCGCGACGGCCCGGGGCGGGCGCGGCCGACCGCGGCGATGGTCAGCCGCATTCAGGACCGTCCGGACCGGCTCAGGCCGTGCCGGCGATGCGGGTCACCCGCTCGGCGTCGTCGTCCCACATCTTCTCGAGGGCGTAGAAATCGCGCACCTCGGGGCGGAACAGATGGACGACCACGTCGCCGGCGTCGATCAGGACCCAGTCACCGCGCGCCTGGCCCTCGACCTGGACCGGGCCGGGCGCCAGCGGCTTCAGCTTCTCCAGCAGATGGTCGGCCATGGCGGCGACCTGGCGCGAGGAGCGGCCGGTGGCGATGATCAGGCTGTCGGCGATGGAGGACCGGCCGGTCAGGTCGATCACGACCAGATCTTCGGCCTTGTCGTCGTCGAGCGACGTGAGGGCAGTCTCGAGCAGGGGCCGGGCAAGGCTGGCGGCGAGGCCCGGCGGCAGACGCCCGGCTTCGGCCCGGGGCGTCTCGGTGTTCGGTCGTATGGCGTTCACCTCATGGTTGTGCGGCGGCACGGCGCCGATGCGCCGCGGCGTCGACGGAGTCGGGGCGAAGCTGCCGCGCGGCCCTCAGCGCCGTGGCCGAGGCCGGGTGACGCTTCGCCAGGAAGAACACCCAGGCCGGTGGGGCCGTTCCGGCCAGAGCCCGGGTGTGATCCTGGTCGATCCGCGCCCGCGCGAACCGCTGCGCCGCCAATCCCGACAACGCCCTTAGAGAATAGGTAGGACGGTCGTAGACGGCAACCGGCACGGTCTCGAAGATTTTCGTCCAGCGCTGCCAGTGGCGGATCTGCGCCAGGTTGTCGGCCCCCATCAGCCAGACGAACTCGGTCCGCGGGAAGCGGGCGGTCAGCGCCCGCAGCGTGTCGGCGGTGAAGCGGGTGCCGAGCTCGGCCTCGATCCCGGTGACGACGATGCGCGGGTGGCGGGCGGCGCGTCGGGCGGAGTCGATCCGTTCGGCGAAGGGCGCCATGCCGTCGGCCGATTTCAGCGGGTTCTGCGGTGACACCAGCCACCACACGGCGTCCAGGCCCAGCCGCTTCATCGCCTCCAGGCTGATGTGCCGGTGCCCGGCATGGGCCGGGTTGAACGACCCGCCGAGCAGCCCGACGCGGCAGCCGTCCCAGATCCGGCCGTGCCGGGGATTGGGCGGGGTCAGCATGGCTGCGCCCCAGCCCCGCGTAGGTTGGGTTCGCCGAGGCGAACCCAACATTCTGCCGGTGCCGCTGCCAACAACCCTGTTGGGTTCGCGTGCCGCGAACCCAACCTACGGAACAGGGTCTTCATTCAAGGGCGCGTCTGGCCGGTGCCGCGGACGAGGTACTTGTAGCTCGTCAGCTGCTCGGTGCCGACCGGGCCGCGGGCGTGCAGCCGGCCGGTGGCGATGCCGATCTCGGCGCCCATGCCGAACTCGCCGCCATCGGCGAACTGGGTCGAGGCGTTGACCAGCACGATGGCGCTGTCGACCCGTGCCAGGAACGCTTCGGTCGCCGCCTCGTCGGCGGTGACGATGCCGTCGGTGTGGTGGCTGCCGTGCAGGTTGACGTGCTCGATCGCGGCGTCCAGCCCGTCCACCGTCTTCACCGACAGGATGGCGTCGAGATACTCGGTGTCCCAGTCGTCGTCGGAGGCGGCCAGCACCCGCGGGTCGATCGCCTGGACCACGGTGTCGCCGCGGATCTCGCAGCCGGCCTCGATCAGGTCGTCGAGGATCGGCCGCAGCATGGTCCCGGCGACGCTGCGGTCGATCAGCAGCGTCTCGGTGGCGCCGCACACGCCGGTGCGCCGCATCTTGGCGTTGTAGACGACGCGCCGCGCCATCTCCGGGTCGGCGGCCTCGTGCACATAGGTGTGGCAGATGCCGTCCAGGTGCCACAGCACCGGGATCCGGCTGTCCGCCGCCACCCGGGCGGTCAGCGACTTGCCGCCGCGCGGGATCACCACGTCGACGAATTCGGTCAGGCCCAGCAGCTCGCCCACCGCGGCGCGGTCGCGGGTCGGCACCAGCTGCACCGCGCTGCGCGGCAGGCCGGCCTTCTTCAGCCCGTGCCCGATCGCGGCGGCGATGGCGGTGGAGCTGCGGAAGCTCTCCGACCCGCAGCGCAGGATGCAGGCGTTGCCGGATTTCAGGCACAGCGCGGCGGCGTCGGCGGTGACGTTGGGCCGGCTCTCGAAGATCACGCCGACGACGCCGAGCGGCACCCGCACCCGCTGGATGCGCAGGCCGTTCGGCTGGGTCCAGTCGGCCAGCACCGTGCCGATCGGGTCGGGCAGGGCGGCCACCGCCTCCAGCCCCTGGGCGATCGCCTCGATCCGCTTGTCGTCCAGCGCCAGCCGGTCGAGGAAGGATCCGGCGACGCCGTTCTGCCTGGCCTCCGCCACATCCTCGGCATTGGCCGCCAGGATCAGCGCTCGGTCGTCGCGGATCGCCGCCGCCGCCGCCGTCAGCGCCGCGTCCTTCTGCGGTCGCGGCGCCAGGGCCAGCGCGGCAGCGGCGCTGCGCGCGGCGGCGCCCAGGCGGCGCATCAACTCGGCGGTGCTCTCGGTCTCGGCGTCGAACAGGGCGGTCATCACGAGGTCTTTCAAACGCGATGCCGCAGCCTAGCGCAGGTTTCCGCCGGTTTCACTGCGCTTCGGCCGCAACGGCGCCATGTCCGTCATGGCTGCGGTCCTCGGACGGGCCGCGGAACTCGGCCAGGTTCAGCGCCGTGTTGATCACGCCGATATGGCTGAAGGCCTGCGGGAAGTTGCCGAGCTGGCGTCCCGCGATCGGGTCGTACTCCTCGGCCAGCAGGCCGACATCGTTGGCCAGGCCGACCAGCCGCTCATACAGGGCGGTGGCCCGGTCGGCGGCGCCGATCATGGCCAGCGCGTCGGCCAGCCAGAAGCTGCAGACCAGGAAGGTGCCCTCCTCGCCGGCCAAGCCGTCGACGCCCGACTCCGTCTCGTAGCGCCGGACCAGCCCGTCGACGGTCAGTTCGCGCTCGATCGCCTCGACCGTGCCGATCACCCGCGGGTCGTCCGGCGGCAGGAACCCCACCATCGGGATCTGCAGCAGCGCCGCGTCCAGCATCTCCGAGCCGTAGGACTGGACGAAGGCGTTGCGGTGCGCGGAGAAGCCCTGGGCGCAGACCTCGGCATGGATGCGGTCGCGCAGCGCCCGCCAGGCCCGGACCGGCCCCTCCAGCCCGAACTGCTCGACCGCCTTGATCGACCGGTCGAAGGCGACCCAAGCCATCACCTTGCTGTGCACGAAGTGGCGGCGGGGCCCGCGGATCTCCCACAGCCCTTCATCCGGCTTGTGCCAGATCTTCTCGAGATAGCCGAGCAGCACCCGCTGCACCCGCCAGGCGTCGTGCGGATGGGTCAGGCGCTTCTTGCGAGCGACGTGGATCGCGTCCAGGAGCTCGCCATAGACGTCGAGCTGCAGCTGGGCGTGGGCGCCGTTGCCGACCCGGACCGGCTTGCTGCCCTCGTAGCCGGACAGCCAGGGGATCTCCAGCTCGGTCAGCCGGCGCTCGCCGGCCAGCCCGTACATGATCTGCAGCTGCTCCGGCCGCCCGGCCGCGGCCCGGCGCAGCCAGTCGCGCCAGGCCGCCGCCTCCTCGGTGAATCCGGCGCCGAGAAGGGCGTACAGCGTCAGGGTCGCGTCCCGGATCCAGCAGTAGCGGTAGTCCCAGTTGCGCTCGCCGCCAAGCTCCTCGGGCAGGGAGGTGGTGGCGGCGGCGACGATGCCGCCGGTCGGGGCGTAGGTCAGCGCCTTGAGAGTGAGGGCGGAGCGCAGCACCGCGTCGCGATAGGGGCCGTCATAGGTGCAGCTGTGCGCCCAGCCCTGCCACCAGGTCTCGGTGTCGATCAGCGACCGGAACGGATCGATCACCCCGGGCTCCGGCAGATGCGACGGATACCAGGTCAGGATGAAGGGCAGGCGGTCGCCGGCCTCGACGGTGAAGTCGCCGACCGTCTTCATCGCTTCGCCATGCAGCGCGATCGGCGACCGGAAGCGCAGGGCGTCGGGTCCGGCGATGGCGACGATGCCGTCCGGCCGGTGCCGCACCCAGGGAACGATGCGGCCGTAGTCGAAGCGGAACGCCGCCTCCAGCCGCATCGACACCGTGCCGCTGCGGCCCTCGACCAGCCGGATGATCGAGATCTCGTCCTCGCGATGCGGCAGGGGCATGAAGTCGATCACCGCGACCGTGCCGGTGTCGGTCTCGAACTCCGTCTCCAGCACCAGCGTGTTGCCGCGGTAGCGGCGGCGGGTCCGGGTGGCGAGGTGGTCGTCCGGCGCGATCTGCCAATGGCCGTTCTCGACGTCGCCGAGCAGCCGGGCGAAGCAGGCTTCGGAATCGAAGCGCGGCAGGCACAGCCAGTCGATCGACCCGTCGCGCCCGACCAGGGCCGCGGTGCGGCAGTTGCCGATGATCGCATAGTCCTCGATCCGCCCGGCCGGGCCCGTGAAGCGCCCCTCGGTGCGGACCCGCGGCTGCTTGCCGGTGGCACGCCCCTCGGCGCCGTCGGCGGCCGGGGTGGGGACTGCGTCCGGGTGCCCTGTCGTTGACGCCATGTCGATCTCCGCTCTCGTCGTCCTGCCGGGGAAGGTGGGAAGGGCCGGTTTGTTCCGCTGCGCTGGCCCCTCGCGCCGCGACGGAACGCCGCGCGCCCGGCCGCCTGCGATCGATCCGATCACCATAGCGGTCCCGACCGCGATGTCGAATAATGCGCTGACCGATCCCTTGCATCGGACGCGCAGCGGCTTCTCGGTTATTGCATTCTTTGATGTTGTCTTCTCAGGAATTGGTCCCAATCTTCTGATTATGAAGGCGTTGCGCATCCTGGCCCTGATCGCGGCCATTCTCGCGGCGCCGTACGGGACCCTCTCGGCGGCGGATGCGCCGACTCGTCTCGACACGCTCCTCGACCAGCTCCGGACCACCGAAGACGCGGCGGAGGCGCAGCGGCTGGAGCGGCAGATCTGGACCCTGTGGCTGACCTATGAGGGCGCCGATCCGCTGGTGCCGGACCTGCTGCGGCGCGGCAACGCCGCCCTGCTGCAGCGCGACTACGCGCTGGCCGAGGCCGCCTTCACCGCGGTGGTCGAGCGGGCGCCGGAGTTCGCCGAAGGCTGGGATCGCCGGGCGGTGGTGCGCTTCCTGCGCGGCGACTGCGACGGGGCGATCCAGGACATCGGCCGGACCCTGGCGCTGGAGCCGCGGCATTTCGGGGCGATGTTCGGTCTCGGCCTGTGCCGGACGGTCCAGGGCGACCACCAGGCCGCGCTCGACGCCTTCGAGCGGGTGCTGGCGCTGGACCCGCACTACGCCCCGGCGCAGAGCCAGGCGGCGCTGATGCGCAGGTATCTCGCCGGCTACCCGCTCTGACAGCCCGCCCGATACTGCTACTGGCGCGGCCGTCTGATGGCGGGCTCGAGCGCTTCCGGTGCTCACGGACTCAAACGTCCGCTGCGCGCCGGTTCTCGAAACCGCCACCAGCCGACTCACGCCAGCGCATTCTCAAACGGGCTGATCCGGTCCGCCTCTTGCCGAGGAGGCACGCCCGACCGATCTCCATCCCATGCGCCGCATCCTCGCCCTGCTGCTGCCGATGGTGCTGTTCGTCCTGGCCGGCCCGGCCGTCGCCCAGGACAAGACGGCGCAGCTGGACGCGCTGTTCGACAGGCTGAAGACGGCGGCGCCGGAGGAGGAGCCGGGGCTGCAGATCCGGATCTGGCAGCTCTGGTTCGCCTATGACGGCAAGGACCCGGACGTCCCGGGGCTGATGGAGCGCGGCAACACCGCGATGGCGAGCGACGACCACGCCGTGGCCGAGGCTGCCTTCACCGCGGTGATCGAGCGCGATCCCGCCTATGCCGAGGGCTGGAACCGGCGGGCCACAGTGCGCTATCTGCGCGGCGACATCCAGGGCTCGATCGCCGATATCGACCAGGTGCTGGCGCGCGAGCCCCGCCATTTCGGCGCGCTGTCGGGCCTCGGCCTGTGCCGGATCAGGCTCGGCGACATCCCGGGCGCGATCGACGCCTATCGGCGGGTGCTGGCCGTCGACCCGCAGATGGCCACCGCCCATGCCCAGATCGAGCGGCTGCAGAAGCTCCAGGCCGGGGACCCGATCTAGCTTCGCCGGCGCGGCGATCCGACGCGACCGGTGCAACCGAACGTCCGGAACCCCACATCGGGAAGATCCGCCCCCCGCCGGAGGTCCAGCCGCCATGTCGATCCGCCCCATCTTCGGCGACGGGCAGATCCGGGCCTGCGAGGACAGGACGGTCCAGCTGCACCAGGCCTCCTGGTTCGGCTCCCGGGTGCTGTTCGACCACCGGCGCTGGCTGTGCCGGGAGGTGGAGATGCGCTGGGCGGCGCCGCGGCACCTCCTGGTCCTGACCGACGCGGGCGGGACGGCCGGCACCCGCGTCCAGGCCGACGGCCGGCTGCTGTTCGACGGCCCCGACCGGCCGGGCGTCTTCAGCTTCGTCCCGGCGGGGGCCGAGCGCACCGGCGTCTACCGCGATGCGGACCTTCTCTATTCCGCCCTGTGGATCGACCCCGACTGGGATCGCGCCGATCGCCTGGCCGACCTGCCGATCCTGGTGAACCGCGGCGACGCCGTGATCGGCGCGCTGATCGGCGCGCTGCAGGCCGAGATCGCGCTCGGCTGCCGGCCCGACGCCGCCTATGTCGAGCATCTCGTGGCCCTGCTGGGGTTCCGGCTGGCGGCGCTGGACCACGCCCCGCCGCCGCCGTCGCGGCACGGGCGGCTCGGTCGCCGCGCCCTGGCGCGGGTCCGGGACCATGTCGACGCCCACATCGCCGACGACGTCTCGCTGACCGGCATGGCCGAGGCCGCCGGCATGGGCGCGGACAGCTTCGCCCGCCGTTTCAAGGCCACGACCGGCATGGCGCCCTATGCCTTCGTGCTGGAGGAGCGGATCCGCCGGGCCGAAGCGCTGCTGGCCGACGCCGCCCTGCCGATCGGGACCATCGCCATCCGCCTCGGTTTCTCGAGCCAGAGCCACTTCACCGCCACCTTCCGGCGCCTCCGCGGCACCAGCCCGCGGGCCTATCGGATGCGGATTCTTCCCGAATCCTGACAGTCCGGCCGGCTTCCTGACAGCGGCCGGGCCGCGCCGTCCCCACCTCCCCGGCATCGACGAGGGCGGGCTTCGGCCGCCTCGTTCCGCAGACGGGGATGCTCCATGGCCGCAGCTGACGGCAACACCGGGCCGACGCGCCGTTCCGTGCTGGAGGCCGGCGCCGCGGCCAGCCTGATCTTCACCGCCGCCGCGCCCGCCGCGGCGCAGCCGGCGCCCGCGCCGATCCGGACGGCGGCGCTGCGCCTGTCGATCAACGGGCAGGAGCGGGCGGTCGAGCTGGACACGC
Source organism: Inquilinus sp. NPDC058860 (assembly GCF_042743185.1). Taxonomy (NCBI): domain Bacteria; kingdom Pseudomonadati; phylum Pseudomonadota; class Alphaproteobacteria; order Rhodospirillales; family Rhodospirillaceae; genus Inquilinus; species Inquilinus sp. NPDC058860. Next base: position 41,769 of record NZ_JBHYMS010000018.1, read on the forward strand.
GGACGACGCTGCTCGATGCGCTGCGCAACACGCTCGGCCTCACCGGGTCGAAGAAGGGCTGCGACCACGGCCAGTGCGGCGCCTGCACCGTGCTGGTGAACGGCCGGCGCATCAACGCCTGCCTGACCCTTGCGGTGATGCATGAGGGCGACGAGATCACCACCATCGAAGGCCTGGCGAGCGGCGAGGCGCTGCACCCGATGCAGGCCGCCTTCGTGGCCCGCGACGCCTTCCAGTGCGGCTACTGCACGCCGGGGCAGATCTGCTCCGCCATCGGCATGCTGCGCGAAGTCGAAGCCGGATGGTCGAGCCATGCCGGCGCCGATGTCGCCGCCCGTGCCGAGCTCGGCGACGCCGAGATCCGCGAACGGATGAGCGGCAACATCTGCCGCTGCGCCGCCTATCCCAACATCGTCGCGGCGATCCGCGACGTGGCGGAGGCGTGACCGATGCAGCCCTTCACCTATGAGCGCGCCGTAGACGCGCAGGGCGCGGCCGCGGCAGTGGCGGCCCGGCCCGGGGCCCGCTTCATCGCCGGCGGCACCAACCTGCTCGACCTGATGAAGCTGGGGGTCGAGCGGCCGACCCATCTGGTCGACATCAGCCGGCTGCCGCTCGACCGGATCGAGCCGACGCCGGAAGGCGGCCTGCGCATCGGGGCGCAGCTCCGCAACAGCGACCTCGCCGCCGACCCGACGGTGCGGCAGCGCTACCCGGTGCTGGCGCAGGCGCTGCTGGCCGGGGCGTCGGGGCAGATCCGCAACAAGGCCTCGACCGGCGGCAACCTGCTGCAGCGCACCCGCTGCCCGTACTTCCAGGACCTCGCGCTGCCCTGCAACAAGCGCAGCCCCGGCTCCGGCTGCGCCGCGCTGGACGGCTTCAACCGCATGCACGCCGTGCTCGGGGCGGGCGACGACTGCATCGCGGTCCACCCCTCCGACATGGCCGTGGCCCTGGCCGCGCTCGACGCGCGCATCGAGACGATCCGCCCGGACGGCGGGACGCGCGCGATCCCGGTCGGCGAGCTGCACCGGCCTGCCGGCACGACTCCGGATGTCGAGACTGCGCTCGACCCCGGCGAGATGATCACGGCGGTGGTCCTGCCCCCGCCGCCGCCCGGCCGGCAGCTCTACCGCAAGGTGCGGGACCGCGCCTCCTACGCCTTCGCCCTGGTTTCCGTCGCGGCCATCGTCGAGGCCGAGGGCGGCCGCATCCGCGCCGCCCGCATCGCCCTGGGCGGGGTGGCGCCGAAGCCCTGGCGCGCCGAGGCGGCGGAGCGGGCTCTGGCCGGCGCCTCTGCGGCGGACGACAGCTACCGCGAGGCCGCCGCAGCCGCCCTGGCCGATGCGCAGGGGCGCCCCGGCAACGACTTCAAGATCCAGCTGGCCCAACGGACGCTGCGGCACACCCTGGCCGCGGCTGTCGAACGCGCGTGAGGGAATGATGGCGAAAGACATCGCAGGAGACGGGGCCGTGATCGGCAAGCCGGTCGACCGGGTCGACGGCCCCCTCAAGGTCACCGGGCGGGCGACCTACGCCTATGAGCATGTGCCGGACGAGGTGCCCGCCTATGGCGTCATCCTCGGCGCCGCCATCGCCAAGGGACGCATCGCCGCGATTGACACGACGGAGGCGGAGCGGACGCCGGGCGTGCTGCATGTGATGACGCATCGCAACGCGCCGCCCCAGCCCGACTTCGGCCCGCCGGTGACCCCGACGCCGCCCGAGGTGTTCACCCGCGCCCGGCCCGTGCTCGCCGACGACCGGGTGCGATTCCACGACGAGCCCGTGGCGCTGGTGGTGGCCGAGAGCTTCGAGGCCGCCCGCGCCGCCGCCGGCCTGATCCGGACCCGCTATGAGGAGGAGCCCGGCGCCTTCGACCTCGCGTCCCGCCTGGCCGAGGCCTATGCGCCGCCGCGGGCGAATGCCGGGCTGCAGACCGACAGTGCCGTCGGCGACTTCGAAGGGGCGTTCGCCGCGGCGCCGGTCCAGGTCGAGGCGCTGTACCGGACGCCCTATGAGCACCACAACCCGATGGAGCCGCACGCCACGCTGGCCGAATGGTCCGGCGACACGGTGACGATCCGGACCGGGGCGCAGACCCTGGCCTATTTCCGCGGCGGCATGGCCAGCACCCTCGGCATCCCGCCGGAGAATGTCCGGATCGTCAGCCCCTTCGTCGGCGGCGGCTTCGGCGCCAAGCTGATCGCGCATGCCGACGCGGTGCTGGCCGCCCTGGCCGCGCGGGTGCTGCGGCGCCCGGTCAAGATCGCGCTGACCCGGCAGCAGATGTTCGGCAATGCCGGGCATCGGGCGGAGATGATGCATCTGGTCCGCCTCGGCGCGGACCGGGACGGGCGGCTGACCGCGCTCGGCCATGACGTCTGCTCGGCCACCTGCCGGTTCGAGGAGTATTGCGAGCAGACCGCGGTCGTCACCCGGTCGCTCTACGCCGCCCCGAACCGGCTGACCCGGCACCGGCTGGTGCCGGTCGATCTCCGCCGCGGCGAATGGATGCGCTCGCCCGGCGAGGCGCCGGGGCTGATGGCCTTCGAATGCGGCATGGACGAGCTGGCCGAAAAGCTCGGCCTCGACCCGATCGAGCTTCGCATCCGCAACGAGCCGGCCGAGGATCCGGAGCGTCGCGTCCCCTTCGCCAGCCGGAACCTGGTCGGGTGCCTGAAAGAGGGGGCACGGCGCTTCGGCTGGGACCGCCGCAGCGCCGCGCCGGGACAGCTCCGCGAGGGCCGCAGGCTGATCGGCATGGGCGTGGCGGCGGCGATCCGGCCGAACTATCTCGGCGCCGCGACCGCCCGGGTGGCGATCGACGCTCGGGCTCGCGTCACCGTGCGGCTCGACATGACCGATATCGGCACCGGCACCTACACGATCCTGGCCCAGATCGCGGCCGAACGGCTCGGCGTGCCGCTCTCGGCGGTGACGGTCGAGCTCGGCGACAGCCGCTTCCCGCGCACCGCCGGCTCCGGCGGCTCCTGGGGCGCGGCCAGCTCCGGCTCCGCCGTCCACCAGGCCTGCCTCGCCCTCCGGGCCAAGATCGCCGAGGCCGCAGGGACCGGCGACGGCATGCCGTCGGCGGATCTCCTGGCCCGCATCGCCCCGGACGGGCTCGAGGCCGAGGGGGCGTCCACCCCGATGACCACGAACCCGGACTACAAGGATTTTTCCCAGCACTCCTACGGCGCGCAATTCGCCGAGGTCGCGGTCGACATCGACACCGGCGAGGTCCGGCTGCGGCGCATGCTGGCGGTGATCGATGCCGGCCGCCTGCTCAACGCCAAGACTGCGCGCTCGCAGGTCATCGGCGGCATGACCTGGGGCCTCGGCGCGGCGCTGATGGAAGAGACGCATCTCGATCCCCGCAACGGCCGCTTCGTCAACCGCGACCTCGCCGAATACCACGTCCCGGTCCATGCCGACGTGCCGGCGCTCGAGGTCGTGTTCCTGGAGCAACCCGACGAAAGGGCGAACCCGCTCGGCGCCAAGGGGATCGGCGAGCTCGGCGTCTGCGGCGCCGGGGCGGCGGTGGCCAACGCCGTCCACAACGCCACGGGCGTACGGGTGCGGGACTTCCCGATCACGCTCGACAAGCTGCTGCCCGGCCTGCCCCTGGCGGATGTGTGATCCCGGCCGTTGGCCGGCGGCTCGTCAGTGGATGGTGCCGGCCGGCCTGGCGGGGGCGGGGGCGGCTTCGCGGGTCGGGCCGGCCTGGTGATGCACCAGGCGCCAGCCCTCGGGCTCGCGGCTGAAGACGTTGGTGGCGGCAAGCCGGTTGTCGCCGATCTTCTCGATGCACAGCACGATGGCGGTGTCGCCGTAGTCCAGCAGCCGCGCCGCGTCGACGGCGATGCGCGGCGGGTCCTTCAAGATCGCGGCCCAGCTCTTCATCACCGCCTCGCGCCCGGCCAGGACCGGCCAGCCCGGATGGATGCAGGCCACCGGCTGGCGGCGCGACCACAGCGCCTCCATGGCCGCCGCGTCGCCCTGCGCCAGGGCAGCGTAAAAGGCTTGGTTGGCGGCGATCGGGGAACTGGTCATCGGCGGGCGGTCAATCCTCGATCCAGGCGATGCGCAGGACGTTGGTGTTGCCGGGGGTGCCGAAGGGCACGCCGGCGGTGACCACGATGCGCTGCCCGGTGCTGCCGAAGCCGTCATGCTTGGCCAGGCGGCAGGCCTTGCCGACCATCTCGGTGAAGTTGCTGACATCCTCGGTGTGCACCGAATGCACGCCCCAGCACAGCCCCATGCGGCGGGCGGTCTGCAGGTTCGAGGTCAGGCACAGGATCGGCACCTCCGGCCGCTCGCGCGCGGCGCGCAGCGTGGTCGAGCCCGAGGTGGTGTAGGTCGCGATCGCCACCGCGCCGATGGTGTGCGCCACCTGCCGCGCCGCGGCGGTGATGGCGTCCGCCGCCGTGCTCTCCGGGTCGTAGTGCACCGCGTCGAGAATGGTGCGGTAGATCGGGTCCTTCTCCACCCGCCGGGCGATGCGGTCCATCATCGTCACCGCCTCGAGCGGGTATTCGCCCGAGGCGGTCTCGGCCGACAGCATCACCGCGTCGGCGCCGTCGAACACCGCGGTGGCGACGTCGGAGGCCTCGGCCCGGGTCGGGGTCGGGGCCATGATCATGCTCTCCAGCATCTGGGTCGCCACGATCACCGGCTTGCCGGCCTGGCGCGAGGCGCGGATGATCCGCTTCTGCAGCGACGGCACGTCCTCGGCCGGCATCTCGACGCCGAGGTCGCCGCGGGCGACCATCACCGCGTCGGTCAGCTCGACCAGCTCGTCCAGGTGCTGGATCGCCGCCGGCTTCTCCAGCTTCACGATCACCTGGGCGCGGCCGGCGATCAGCTTGCGCGCCTCGGCGACGTCCTCCGGCCGCTGCACGAAGGACAGCGCCACCCAGTCGACATCGATGTCGAGGGCGAAGCGCAGATCCTCGCGGTCCTTGGCGGTCAGGGGCGACAGCGGCAGCACCGCGTTCGGCACGTTGACGCCCTTGCGGTCGGACAGGCGCGAGCCGGCCTCGACCACGGTGTCGGCGAAGTCCGGGCCGCAATCGACGACCTTCAGGCGCACCTTGCCGTCGTCCAGCAGCAGGGCCTGCCCGGGCTCCAGCGCGGCGAAGATCTCGGGATGCGGCAGGGTCACGCCGGTGGCGTCGCCCGCGCGCTGCTGCAGCGACAGGCGGAAGCCCTGGCCCTCGGTCAGCTTGATCGGGCCGTCGGCGAAGGTGCCCAGGCGCAGCTTCGGCCCCTGCAGGTCGGCCATCACCGCGATCGGGTGGTCGAACTCGCGCTCGACCTCGCGGATCAGGGCCAGCCGGGCGGCGTGGTCCTCCTGCTTGCCGTGGCTGAAGTTCAGGCGGAAGACGTCGACGCCCGCCTCGAACAGCGTGCGGATCGCCTCGGCCGAGCTGGTGGCGGGGCCCAGCGTGGCGACGATCTTGGTCTGGCGCGTGCGGCGGAACGACGGGCGCTTCTTGGGCATGGCGGAACTCCGGGTCGCGTGCCGGCGCGCCGGGTCCAGCCCTGCACCGACGGGCGGGAAGAAATCACATCCGCGGCCCTTCGCCAACGTCGAATGTGCGCGGAGATTCGGATATTACGCGGACTTAATATTTCGTCTCGGGCCTGATCTGCGCGGAAACGCCCGGCTTAGAGGCCGGTGTTGCGGGTCAGACACGCACCGTGTTTTCCAGCCGCAGCACCGCCGTGGCGGCCTCGAGGTCGCCTGCGCGGACCAGCAGGTAGTCGGTGTCGTAGGTCGAGATCGCGAAGATACTGATCCCGGCCTCGGCCAAAGGCGCCGCGAGTCGGGCCAGGATGCCGGTCAGGGCGAAGTCCAGCGGCCCCTCGACCTTGAAGCCGCGCCAGCCGCGTTCGGCCTGCGCGTCCGCCGGCACCCGCGCCTCCGGGCACGCCACCGACAGCTCGTCGCGGGTGCGGCTGACGGTGACGAAGGGATCGGACCAGTCGATCCAGCCGGGCAGCGCCGTTCCCGCCGGCAGCCGGGCCACCGCCAGGGGCTCCGGCAGCAAGCTGAGGGTCAGGCGGGTCATCATGCCCTCCGCGCCAGGAGAATCCCGGCCAGCACCAGGGCGCCGCCCAGGCCCTGCGCCGGGCCCAGCGGCTCGGCCAGGACGATCCAGGCCAGGGCCGCGGCGGCCACCGGCTGGATCAGCAGGGTGAGGGAGGAGAAGGCCGGCGGCAGCCAGGCCAGCGCATAGGTGATCAGGCTCTGGCCGGCGACCTGGGAGACCCAGGACAGGCCGACCAGCACCGCCCAGCCGGCGAGCGTCGGCGGCAGCAGGGTGGGCTCCATCAGCAGCGCCAGCGGCAGCGTCGCCGCCGCCGCGACGGCGCTGGTCCACAGCATCACGGTGGCGACGGAGAAGCGGTCGCGCAGCCGCCCGACCGCCAGGATGTAGCCGCCGTAGAACACGGCGGCGAGGGCGGCCAGGGCGTCGCCGGCCAGGGCGCCGTCGCCGAAGCCGCCGCCCTTCAGCACCACCACGCCGGCGATGGCCACCGCCAGGCCGGCGGCGAAGACCGGGCGGATCGGGGTGCGGAACAGGACGAAGGCGCCGAGGGTGACGAAGATCGGCGCCAGATTGGCCAAGAGCGTGGCGTTGGCGACCGAGGTGATGGCCAGCGCCCAATGCCAGGCCACCAGGTCGGCGGCGATGAACAGGCCGGGCAGGGCCAGGGCGGCGCAATCGGCGAGGCTGCGCGGCCGCGCAGCCTCGCCCCGCGCGCGTTCGGCCCGGTACCACAGGAACAGGATCGGCAGCGCCAGGGCCACGCGCCAGACCGCCGTCGCGATCGGCCCCACCTCCGACAGCCGCACGAAGATCGGCGAGCTGCCGATCGCCAGCCCGCCCAGGATCAGGGCGGGCAGCGCCAGGCGCTGGGCGGGGGAGGGGGACAGGACGGCGTCGCTCATGATGGGCCGGAGCTTAGTCCCGAGGGCCTGTCGCCAGCCACGGCAGGGCGCGCAGGGGAGACCGGCGCGCCGCGCGGGACCATCATCAAACCGTCACGGCGCGGCGGCAGGATGCGCGCGCCGCAAACGGGGATTCGCCATGCATCGCTTCGCCGCTCCGGTCGCCGGGATCCTCCTGGCCGCCGCCACCGCCACCACCGCCCTCGCGGCCGATCCGGACGTTCTGGGCCAGAGGATCGGGGGGCTGTCGCGCTCGACCCCGTGGCGGCTGGTCGAGACCATCCCGGTGCCGTTCGACACCTATCACCCGCAGGGCTTCGCCCGGGCCGGCGACGCGCTCTTCGCCTCCTCGGTCGAGATCGCGGTGCCGACCAGGCGCTATGCCCAGCCACAGGACGGCATGGACCGCGACACCGGCCAGGGCACCGGTCACCTGTTCAAGCTCGACGCCAGGGGCCGGCAGATCGGCCATGTCACGCTGGGCGAGGGCTCGATCTACCATCCCGGCGGCATCGACTTCGACGGGCGCTGGCTGTGGGTGCCGGTCGCCGAATACCGGCCGAACAGCCGCTCGATCCTGTACCGGGTCGACCCGCAGACGCTGGAGGCGGTCGCGGTCGGCCGCGTCGACGACCATATCGGCGGGCTGGTGCACGACACCGACCACGACACGCTGCACGGCGTCAGCTGGGGCTCGCGCCGCTTCTACACCTGGCGCCTGGATGCGGAGGGCAAGGTCGACGCCTCCGCCCCGCCGGTGGTGACTTCGAACCCCGAGCACTATCTCGACTATCAGGATTGCGCCTATCTGCCGGTCGGCCGCGCCATCTGCACCGGCATCACCGAGTTCCGCCGCACGCCGGACGCGCCGGTCTTCGGCCTGGGCGGGATCGAGATCGTCGACCTCGCCGCCGGGCGGCCGACCTTCCAGGTGCCGGTGCTGCTGTGGACCGAGGACGGCACCGCGATGACCCGCAACCCGGTGCTGGTGGAGGCGACGCCGGGCGGCCTGCGCCTGACCGCGATGCCGGAGGACGGCCGATCGCGGATCTTCGTCTACGAGACGCCCTGAACTTTTTTGAGGGGGATGTCGGAGCCGCCCCGGCGGCGGCGTCCTTGGGCCATCGCATCACGGCGGGCAGCAACCCGCCAGCCAGGGATGGAGCCCGACATGCTGAAGACGATCCTGACCGGTGTTCTGGCGGCTGCGGCGCTGGTCGCCGTGCCCGCCGCCGCCCAGACCCAGGCGGTCCGCAGCGGCCATGCCGAGGCCGGCGGCATCAGCTACTACTATGAGGTCCAGGGCCAGGGCGAGCCGCTGCTGCTCCTGCATGGCGGGCTCGGCTCGATCGACATGTTCCGGCCGCTGCTGCCGACGCTGGCGGAGAAGCGCCAGGTCATCGCCGTCGACCTGCAGGGCCATGGGCGCACGCCGCTGGGCGACCGTCCGATCGACCTGGTGGCGATGGGCGCCGACATGGCCGCGATCCTGCGCCAGCTCGGTATCGAGAAGGCCGATGTGCTGGGCTATTCGCTGGGCGGCGGCGTCGGCTTCCAGCTGGCGGCGCAGCATCCGGAGATGGTGCGCCGCCTGGCCCTGGTCTCGGCCGGCTACGCCTCGGACGGCTTCTATCCGGAGATGCTGCCGCAGCAGGCCGCGGTCGGCGCCGGCATGGCCGAGATGATGAAGAACACGCCGATGTACACCTCGTATGTCGCGGTGGCGCCGAAGCCGGAGGACTTCCCGCGGCTGCTCGACGCCATGGGCGCGCTGATGCGCAAGCCCTACGACTTTTCGGCGGATGTGCCGAAGCTGACCATGCCGGTGATGCTGGTCTTTGGCGACAGCGACATGTACCGGCCGGAGCATGTGGTGAAGTTCTACCAGCTGCTCGGCGGCGGGCTGCGCGACGCCGGCTGGCAGCGCGAGCACATGTCGAAGAACCGCCTGGCCATCCTGCCCGGTGCGACCCATTACGACATCTTCCTGTCGCCGCAGCTGCCGGCGACGGTGCTGCCCTTCCTGAACGGGGAGAGCAGCACCGCCGATTGGAAGTAGCTACGGCATGTACTGGCCGCCGTTGATCTCGACCATCTGGCCGGTGACGTAGCCGCTGGCGGCCTCGGAGGCGAGGTACAGGAAGGCGGCGGCGCAATCCTCGGACGCGCCCAGCCGGTTCATCGGGATCGTCGCCTGCATCGCCGCCAGCTGCTCCGGGGTCGAGAAGCGCTCGTGGAACGGGGTGGTGATGACGCCGGGCGACACGGCGTTGACCCGGATCCCGTCCTTCACCAGCTCCTTGGCCCAGCCGCGGGTGGCGACGGCGACGAAGCCCTTGGCCGCGGCGTAGATCACCGAGCCGGGGCCGCCGCCATGCCGCGCGGCGATCGAACTGAGATTGATGATCGACCCGCCGCCGCCCTGCCGGCGCATCTGGGCCGAGCCCTCGCGCATGAAGCGGACGACGTGGCGGACATTGACGTCCAGCACCGCGTCGACGAACTCGTCGGTATAGTCGGCGACCGGGGTGCGCTTGACCAGGGCGCCGGCATTGTTGACCAGAACGTCGAGCCGGCCGAAGGCGGCCACGGTCTGCTCGACCAGGGCCTGCGCCGTCTCCGGCTTCGTCACGTCGCCCGCGGCCAGGATCGCCTCGCCGCCGGCGGCCTTGATGTCGGCGACCACGGCCTCGGCCGCCTCGCGGCTGGAGTTGTAGTTCACCGCCACCCTGGCCTTGTTCTGGCCGAAGGCGCGGGCGGCGGCGGCGCCGATGCCGGTGCTGGCGCCGGTGATCAAGACGGCCTTGCCGGCGAGATCCGGGAAGACGGGGAGGGTGGGGGCGGTCATCGGCTTACCTCGGATGGCGTTGATGCGTCCTATGATGTCCGACAATTCGCCGCCATGCACCCTGGCGTTGCGTCGCGCCGCCCTCCACAGCCTCGCGGCGCCCTGCTAGGGTTCCCGGGATGATGCTCCTCGGACCCGACGACCCGCCGCCCTTCGAGCTGGTGAACCCCGACGGCAAGGCCTGCGCCCTGCTGGTCGCCGACCATGCCGGCCGGGCCTTCCCGCAGTCCCTCGGTACGCTGGGGGTGGATCCGGGGACGCTCGACCGCCACATCGCCTACGACATCGGCATCGAGGCCTTTTCCCGCCGTCTGGCCGAGCGGCTGGACGCGCCGCTGCTGCTGCACCGCTATTCGCGGCTGATCCTCGACCCGAACCGGCAGCTGGACGACCCGACCTCGATCTGCGCCATCAGCGACGGCGCGATCGTGCCCGGCAACGCCAGGCTGACCCGGGAGGACGAGGCCGCCCGGGCCGACGCCTTCTTCCACCCCTATCACGACGCCATCGCCGCGCAGCTGGACCGGATCGCGGCGCGCTGCCCGGCCCCGGCGCTGCTGTCCCTGCACAGCTTCACGCCGGTGATGCGCGGCTTCGCCCGGCCCTGGCAGGTCGGGGTGCTGTGGCGCGACGACGGCCGCATCCCGCTGCCGCTGATGGAGGCGCTGCGTCGCGACCCGGAGATCACGGTCGGCGACAACCAGCCCTATTCCGGCCGCAACGAGCACGGCTACACCATCCACCACCACGCCGAGCCGCGCGGCCTGCCGCATGTGCTGATCGAGATGCGGCAGGACCTGATCGCGGCCGATGCGGCGGCGCAGGCCTGGGCCGACCGGATGGCCGGGATCTTCGCCCCGATCCTGGCCGACCCGGCGCTGTACCAGCCGCTGCAGGCCGTGGCATGACCGAGCCTTCTCTCACCCTCGGCATCGAGGAGGAGTACCTGCTGGTCGACCCGGTCAGCCGCGACCTGGTGCCCGACCCGCCGCCGGAGCTGGTGGAGGCGCTGGAGAACCGGCACGAGGGCGCCGTCGCCCGCGAGTTCTTCCGCTGCCAGGTCGAGGTCGGCACCCCGGTCTGCCGCAGCATCGCCGAGGCGCGGGCCGAGCTGACCCGGCTGCGCCGGTCGGTGGTGGAGGAGGCCGAGCGGCACGGCCTGGCCCTGATCGCCGCCTCGACCCACCCCTTCGGCACCTGGCGGCCGCAGAAGCACACCGACCGCAGCCGCTACGACCAGCTGGCGCGCGACCTCGGCGTGCCGGTCCGGCGCCTCTTGATCTGCGGCACCCATGTCCATGCCGGGATCGAGGACCCGAATCTGCGCATCGACCTGATGCGGCAGATCCGCTACTTCCTGCCGCATCTGCTGTCGCTGACCACCTCCTCGCCCTTCTGGCAGGGCACCGACACCAAGCTGAAATCCTACCGCCTGGCCGTGTTCTCGGAGCTGCCGCGCACCGGCATGCCGGAGGAGTTCCAGAGCTATGGCGAATACGAGGCGGCGCTGGCGGCGCTGGTCCAGGCCGGGGTGATCGAGGACGGCAGCAAGATCTGGTGGGACATCCGCCCCTCCGCCCGCTTCCCGACGCTGGAGATGCGGGTCACCGACGTCTGCACCCGGGTCGAGGACGGGCTGACCGTCGCCGCCCTGTACCAGTGCCTGCTGCGCATGCTGTGGCGCCTGCGGGCCCAGAACATCGCCTGGCGCCGCTACCGCAGTGTGCTGATCGAGGAGAACCGCTGGCGCGCCATGCGCTACGGCTTCGAGGAAGGGCTGATCGACTGGGGCAAGGGCAAGCTGGTGCCCTATGCCGAGCTGCTGGAGGAGGTGCTGGCGATGGTGGCGGAGGACGCGGCGGAGCTGGGCTGCGAGGCGGAGATCGCGCATGCGCGCACCATCCTGACCCAAGGCACCTCGGCCCACCGCCAGCTCGCCGCCTATTACGAGGCCCTGGCGCAGGGCGCCGACGAGGCCGAGGCGCTGCGCCGCGTGGTCGACCGGCTGATCCTGGAGACCAAGGAGGGGCTGCAGCCCGCCGCCTGAGACCCCACATCCTGAATTCCGGAACCCGTGGACACCGCCATGACCGAGATCGACGCCAAGACCCGCACCGAGCTGGAGGCCGCCGCCTTCCGCACCCTGGTCGAGCATCTGCGCCAGCGCACCGACGTGCAGAACATCGACCTGATGAACCTGGCCGGTTTCTGCCGCAACTGCCTGTCACGCTGGTACCGCGAGGCGGCGGAGCAGCGCGGCATCCCGCTGCCCGACGCCGAGGCGCGCGAGGTCGTCTACGGCGAGCCGTATGAGAGCTGGAAGGCCAAGCACCAGAAGGAGGCCTCGGCCGGCCAGCAGAAGGCATTCGACGCGGCGAACAAGCACTGAGGGTCCGCTCCGAATCGGGGCGGCCGGGCGCGCCCGCCGCCGGCCGGCATCCCGCGCCGGCGCTGGGCCGGGACAGCCTGCTTGCCGGCTCGGCCCGGCCGCTTTATGGTCCCGCGCCCTGAAAGCCCAATTCCCTGTTGAGGACCAGCCATGTCGGATGTCGGTGGTATCGCCGCGGATCGCCTGAAGTCGTTCATCGAGCGCATCGAGCGCCTCGAGGAGGAGAAGGCGGGGATCGCGGGCGACATCAAGGATGTCTATGCCGAAGCCAAGGGCACCGGCTTCGACGCCAAGATCATCCGCCAGATCATCCGCCTGCGGAAGATGGAGCAGGACGACCGCCGCGAGCAGGAGGAACTGCTCGACCTCTACAAGCAGGCCCTCGGCATGCTCGAATAAGAGACCGCCTCGGTCTCCAGGCGATCGGGGCGGAGCGACGGATCATGCGATTCGAAACCCCACGGCTGATCCTGCGTCCCTGGGAGGACCGCGACCGGGCGGGTTTCGCCGCGATCAACGCCGATCCGGAGGTCCGCCGCTACTATTATCCCAGCGTGCTAACGCCGGCGGAGACCGATGCCGTGATCGACGAGGCGGCGGCTGCGCTGGCGGAGCAGGGCTTCGGTTTCGTCGCGGTCGAGCGCAAGGCCGACGGCGCGCTGGTCGGCGGCGGTGGGCTGTCGCGCCCCGGCCCCGAGGTGCCCGGCGACCATCCGGCCGAGATCGGCTGGATCCTCGGCCGCGCCTTCTGGCGCCAGGGCTACGCCACCGAGATCGGCCGGGCCTGCCTGGACGCCGCCTGGGCCCGCTTCGGCCTGCCGGGCGTCATCGGCTACACCTCGGCCATCAACACGCCCTCGCGCCGCGCCATGGAACGGCTGGGCCTGGCCTATGTCGCCAGCGGCGATTTCGAGGACGCCACCGTCCCGCCCGGCGACCCGCTGCGCCCGCATGTGCTGTACCGGATGGCCCGGCCGGGATAGGGGCGGGGCATTTCCCGACGGAATCGTCATCGCGAAGCGCGCTGCGGGACGCGGCGGCCCCAAGGCTGCAAGCCGCGCGGGCGGTGGCAAATCTCTTCATAGGTAAGTTATCTTATGATAAGATTTTGAGGATTGTATGACACGCCGATGGCCGTGTCATCGGCCTTCCGCCTGCGCATTGCAAGACGCCGGCCGCCGTCAGCGGTGCTTGTTGTTTGTTAATAAATACGGCATCTTCGGAAAATTGATATCAAATAATTACTGAAGCACAATGACAAAATCCTCATATTAATTTCTCATTAATTCGAAATTTCAAATTTCTACAGCATGTTGACTCTGATCTTTTGATATGAACTTATACATATAGTTTCGGCGAGAGGGATCTGGCCGGAAGTTATGTCGGACATCGGCGGAATTTGTTTGAGCGTCCTGATTCTGGACTGCCGCCGGCTGCGCCCGTCTGGCGGGTGGCCTGCCGGACATGCGGCCTCGCGGCGCAGGCCGTGCGCGGTGTCCGGACGTGCCGGGGCGGTCTCGCACGGAATTTCGACAAGGCTGAAATAGGAGAGAGAAATGCCCGACGCCCTGAAGAAGGTCGACCTGGTGGTCCTGATCGACACCAGCGCGTCGATGAAGGACGAGGCCGAAGCGCTGAGCAAAGGCATGGTCACGGCGATCGAGGACGCCAAGAAGGCCTGTCCGTCCGACCTGCGGGTCCAGTTCCTCGGCATCGAGGGCACCTTCGCCAGCACCGAATTCACCAAGACCGCCCGGCAGCACCTGACCGGCATCGGCGTCGACGCCGGCCAGCTGGCGGCGCGGGCGCATGGCGGGGCGAAGGATTCCAGCGCCCAGGAGCAGATCGCCCAGACCGTGGTCGACGTCAGCCGGCATTTCGACTGGCGGGCCGGGGCCGAGCGCGCCCTGTTCGTGCTCGGCGACGAGAGCCTGGACGGCGGTGGTCTGACCATCGGCGCCAAGGCGGTCAAGCTGACCGACCGGGCGATCGCGGCCGCGGTCGACAACGAGGTCAAGGTCCACGCCTACCAGACCACGCTGCCGGCCCAGCCGACCCCGGAGCAGGCGGCGGCGCTGACCGCGGAGTACAAGCGCCTGGCCCTGCGCACGGGCGGCGAATACTACATCAACACCCAGGGCCTGGCCGATTTCGGGAAGGTGCTGCAGGACGCCATCTGCGCCAGCCAGGTGCCGGTCGAGGAGACCATCAAGGACAAGGAGAAGGAAGCCGACGAGATCGAGGGCGGGGCCGCCTCCGGTCCGGCCGGCGGAGGCGACAAGCCGGCCGCGCGTCCGGCGCCGTGGACAGGACGGCTCGACGCCAAGAACGAGGCGGGCATCAAGACCGGCGTGACGGTGAAGAAGGGCGATCTCCTCACCATCGTCGCCTCCGGCTGGGCCCGCTCTGGAAACGTCAACATGCAGGATTACCCCTGGCACGGCCCCCAGGGCGACAAGAATTGGCGATTCCAGGCGCAGAGCGAGGCCAATTTCCTGCTCCCCCTCACGCTCGGCGCCCTCCTGATCCAGATCGGCTCCAGCCTCCACTACATCGGCACCGGCGCCATCGACTGGGAGGCCCCGGCCGACGGCGAGGTCGTCTTCCGCTTCAACGACAGGCCCAGCGTCTATCACGAGAACGACGGCGCCTACGACATCGCCATGCGCTACGAAGCGGCCTGATCCGGCCGGGGCGGTGACCGTCCGCGCCTGCCCGGACGACCGGAAGGTCACCGCCATCCCGACGATCCACTGAAACAGCGGCAGCCGGCGACGTGGAGCCCGGGAGGTCCTGCGTGTCCCGCGCAGGCTCCGTCATCATCGAAGAGGAAAGAGAAATGCCTGACGCCCTGAAGAAGGTCGACCTGGTGGTGCTGATCGACACCAGCGCCTCGATGAAGGACGAGGCCGAGGCCCTGAGCAAAGGCATGGTCACGGCGATCGAGGACGCCAAGAAGGCCTGTCCGTCCGACCTGCGGGTCCAGTTCCTCGGCATCGAGGGCACCTTCGCCAGCACCGAATTCACCAAGACCGCCCGGCAGCACCTGACCGGCATCGGCGTCGACGCCGGCCAGCTGACGGCCCGGCCGCGCGGCAAGGCGAAGGACTCCAGCGCGCAGGAGCAGATCGCCCAGACCGTGGTCGATCTCAGCCGGCACTTCGACTGGCGGGTGGGTGCCGAGCGCGCCCTGTTCGTGCTCGGCGACGAGAGCCTGGACGGCGGCGGCCTGACCATCGGGCCGAAGGCCAGCCTGGCCAACGACAGGGCGATCGAGGCCGCCCTCGCCGCCAAGGTCAAGGTCCACGCCTACCAGACCACGCTGCCGGCCCAGCCGACCCCGGAGCAGGCGGCGGCGCTGACCAAGGAGTACAAGCGCCTGGCGCTCAGGACCGGCGGCGAATACTACATCCACACCCAGGGCCTGGCCGATTTCCGCAAGGTGCTGCAGGACGCCATCTGCGCCAGCCAGGTGCCGGTCGACGACAGCATCGGCGACAAGAGCGACGAGGCCGATACGGTCGAGAAAGAGGCATCGGCCGGCGCGGCACACGGGCAGGAATGCACGATGTGCAAGTCCCAGACCGGGATCGTCCAGCTGAACGGCCCGGGCTCGCCCGTGACGAAGGGCGGAGACCTCGGCGCCTTCACGTCGGTGACATTCCCCAAGCCCTACCCGGCGGGCTCCAAGGTGATCGTCATCCCGATGGTGCAGACCTTCAACGGCCCCGACACGCCAGGAATCCGGATCGCCGACGTGACGCCCGAGGGCTTCAAGATCAGGATCAACGAGCTCGTACAAAGCGCCACGCCTCTGTCCGACGGCAATCATACGACCGAAACCATCGCCTGGCTGGCCTGCCTGGTCGAATAGCGACGCGATCGAGGCTTCGCCCGGGCGATCCGCCAGGGCAGGGGCGGGGCGGGCATCGCGAAAAGCGCGCGCCTCGAAGACATGCACCCATCATTACTTTGAAGAGGTGATTAGAGATGGCTGATCTCAAGAAGGTCGACCTGGTGGTGCTGATCGACACCAGCGCGTCGATGAAGGACGAGGCCGAGGCCCTGAGCAAAGGCATGGTCACGGCGATCGAGGACGCCAAGAAGGCCTGCCCGTCCGACCTGCGGGTGCAGTTCCTCGGCATCGAGGGCACCTTCGCCAGCACCGAGTTCACCAAGACCGCCCGGCAATACCTGACCGGCCTCGGCGTCGACGCCGGCCAGCTGGCGGCGCGGGCGCATGGCGGGGCCAAGGACTCCAGCGCCCAGGAGCAGATCGCCCAGACCGTGGTCGACGTCAGCCGGCACTTCGACTGGCGGGCCGGGGCCGAGCGCGCGCTGTTCGTGCTCGGCGACGAGAGCCTGGACGGCGGCGGCCTGACCATCGGCGCCAAGGCGGTCAAGCTGACCGACCGGGCGATCGCGGCGGCGGTCGACAACGAGGTCAAGGTCCACGCCTATCAGACCACGCTGCCGGCCCAGCCGACCCCGGAGCAGGCGGCGGCGCTGACCGCGGAGTACAAGCGCCTCGCGCTGCGCACGGGCGGCGAATACTACATCAACACCCAGGGCCTGGCCGATTTCGGCAAGGTGCTGCAGGACGCCATCTGCGCCAGCCAGGTGCCGGTCGAAGAGACCATCAAGGACAAGGAGAAGGAAGCCGACGACCTCGAGGGCTGCCCCGCGCCCCCCGCCGGCGTCGACGAGCTGGAGGGCTGGCAGGGATCGCTCTCGGCCAAGAACGAGGAAGGCATCAAGACCGGCGTGACGGTGAAGAAGGGCGATCGCCTGACCATCGTCGCCAGCGGCTGGGCCAAGGTCGGGCCGGACTGGCCGTGGCACGGCCCGCAGGGGGACAAGAACCATCCGTACCAGCAGCAGATGGAGTCCAAGTATCTGCTGCCCACCACGGTCGGCGCCCTGCTTGCCCAGATCGGCTCGACCCTCCACTACATCGGCAGCGGCGTGATCGACTGGGAGGCCCCGGCCGACGGTGAGATCGTCTTCCGCTACAACGACATCGGCGGCGCCGGCGAGTTCGCCAACAACGATGGTGCCTTCGACATCACCCTGCGCCGCGAAACGGCCTGACGCCGGATCCGGTCGGAGCAGGGAAGGGGGACCGGGCGCCGTGGCGCCCGGTCCGAGGCAGACAGACCCGTCCCGGCCCGGCATGATGCCGCCCGGAGCGACGGGCGCAGGGTTTTCAAAGCGATTGCTTTTCTAATCCGCCCGATATAGCAAGAAGAAGCTTGCAAAAATAAGAGGCGGGATCATGGAGGAAGCGATCGACGGCCGGTGGGGCGAACTGCTGACCCGGCGCTATGCCGCGACCGTCACCACGCTGTGCCTGGGCGTGGCGCTCTACGCGCTCAACGCTTTCCTGGTCTCGACCTCGCTGCCCACCGCGGTGGTCGAGCTCGGCGGCGTCGGGCTGATCAGCTGGGCCTTCACCGTCTTCCTGGTCGCCGCCATCGTCGGCGGCGCCGCCTCGGCGATGCTGAAGCAGCGCTTCGGCACCCGCCCGGCGCTGCTGCTGGCGGCGCTGGCCTTCCTGGCCGGCACGCTGGTCTGCGGCTTCGCCACATCGATGCCGATGGTGCTGGTCGGCCGCCTGGCCCAGGGTGCGGGGGAGGGGGTGATCGCCGCCGTCTGCTACGCGCTGATCCCCGAGATGTTCCCGTCGCGGCTGATCCCCAAGGTGTTCGGGGCGGAGGCGATCGTCTGGGCCGCCGCCGCCTTCGGCGGGCCGCTCCTGTCCGGCGTGCTGACCGAGACCGTGTCCTGGCGTGCCGCCTTCCTGATCAATGTGCCGCTGATCGCGGTCTTCGCCGTCCTGGTCGGGATGGTGGTGCCGGCCGAACGGGGCCGGGGCGGCGGCACGGTGCCGGTGCTGCGTCTCTCCGGCTGCGCCGCCGGCATCATGCTGGTCTCGGTCGCCGGGATCGTGCCGCACAGCTGGCAGGCGGCGCTGTGCGTCGCTGCGGCCCTGTTGCTGCTGGCCGTCGTGGTGCTGGCCGACCGGCGCAGCCGCGACCGGCTGTTCCCCTCCGACGCCTTCACCTTCGGCTCGACCGTCGGCGCCGGCCTCTGGGTCGTGCTGCTGATGCCGGTGGCCCAGGCCGCGACCACGGTCTATCTCAACATCACCATCCAGCATCTCTGGGGCTACGGCCCGACCATGGCCGGCTATGTCAGCGCGCTGATGGCGCTGTCCTGGAGCGGCTCGGCCGTGCTGGTCGCCGGCATTGTCCGGCCGGAGGGGCAGCGCCGGCTGATCCGGCTCGGGCCGTTCCTGCTGGCGCTCGGCCTGCTCGGGGTGATGGCGGCGCTGGCGACGGGCCAGCCCTGGCTGCTGATGCTGTGCCAAGTGCTGATCGGCGCCGGCTTCGGCATCTCCTGGGCCTTCCTCAGCCAGGCGGTGATGGAGGCGGCGCAGCCGGGCGAGCGCGACGCCGCCTCGGCCCTGCTGCCGACGCTGCAGTCGGGCGGCTACGCCATCGGCGCCGCGGTGGCCGGGCTGATCGCCAACGAGGCCGGCATGGCCGCGGCGCTGACCCCGGGGGCGATCGTCCATGCCGCCACCTGGGTGTTCGGCATCGCCGCGCTGCTCGGGACGCTGGGGTTCCTCGCCAGCTTCGGGGTGCGGCCTGGGCGCCCGTCCTGAAATTCGCCCCGACGGCCATCTGACGCGGTTTTCTCCGCTTCCGGTGCTCACGGACCAATGTCCGCTGCGCTCCGGTTCTCGAAAACCACGCCAGCTGACTCATCGGAACGAGTTTCAGGACGGGCGCCGACGCTGTCCCCCTCGACTCCCAGCAGGCCGCGCCGCTACCGTCGCCCGATCGCAGAACGGGAGGACGGCGATGCTGGCGAGTTCGGTCCTGGCGTTTCTCGGGGTGTCGGCGCTGGTCATCGTCACGCCGGGCCCCGACACCGCGGTCACCGTGCGCAACGCCCTGCTCGGCGGCCGCGCCGGCGGCATCTGCACCGCCCTCGGCGTCTCGGTCGGCCAGGCGGTCTGGGCCTTCGCCACCAGCCTCGGCATCGTCGCCCTGCTGGTGGCGTCCGAGCCGCTGTTCCTGGCGGTGAAATATGCCGGCGCCGCCTATCTGATCTGGCTCGGCCTGCACGCGCTGCGATCGGCGTGGCGGCCGGAAGAGGGCGGGGAGGGTGTCACCGCCACCCGGCCGGCCCGGCGCCTCGGCCGCGGCGCGGCGTTCCGCCAGGGGCTGGTCAGCGATCTCGGCAACCCGAAGATGGCGGTGTTCTTCGCCAGCCTGCTGCCGCAATTCGTGCCGGCGGGACAGCCGGCCTTCACCGCCTTCCTCGCCCTCGGCCTGGTGTTCAGCCTGATGACCTTCACCTGGCTCGCCGCCTATGCCGTCGCCGTGGCCAAGGCCGGCGACGTGCTGCGCCGGCCGCGCATCCGTCGCGCCATCGAGGGCGTCACCGGCGCCCTGCTGGTCGGGCTCGGGCTGCGCATCGCCGCCGAGCAGCGCTGACGGTTACTGCGCGGTGGCGCCGGAGGCCTCGACGATCGGCTTGTACTTCGCCTTCTCGGTCTTGATGTAGGCCGTGAACTCCGCGGCGGTGCTGCCGATCGGCTTGGCGCCCAGGGGCTCGATCCGCGCCCGGATCTCGGGCAGGCGCATGATCCGCTGCACCTCGGCGCTGAGCTTCTCGACGATGGCGGGCGGCGTGCCGGCCGGCGCCAGCAGGCCCTGCCAGGAGGTGATGTCGAAGCCGGGGATATATTCGGCCATCGCCGGTACGTCGGGCAGGGTCGGCGTGCGCTCCAGCCCGGTCACCGCCAGCGGGCGCACGGTGCCGGCGCGAGCCTGCTCCATCGCCGTCGGGATGTTGTCGAAGATCATGTCGACATGGCCGGCGACGACGTCGCCCAGCGCCTGGGCGCTGCCCTTGTAGGGCACATGCGTCATGTGCGAGCCGACATGGATCTCGAACGCCGCGGCGGCGAGGTGGATCGAGGTGCCGAAGCCGGAGGAAGCGTAGCTGTGCCCGTCCGGCTCGGCCTTCAGCAGCGCGATCAGCTCCGGCACCGACTTGGCCGGGAAGGACGGGTTGACCACCAGCAGGTTCGGCAGGGTCGCGGCCAGGGAGATCGGGGCGAAATCGGCCTCGGCGTCGTAGCCCAGGTCCTTGAACACCCAGGGGTTGATGGCGTGGGTGCCGACCGTGCCCATGCCCAGCGTATAGCCGTCCGGCTCGGCCTTGGCCAGCTGCTCGGTGCCGATGCCGCCGCCGGCGCCCGGCTTGTTCTCGACCACGAAGGGCTGGCCGAAGGTCCTGCTCATCTCGTCGGCCAGGAGGCGGCCGAACAGGTCAGTGTTCCCGCCCGGGGCGAAGGGCACGATGATGGTGACCGGCTTGGCCGGCCAGGCCGCCGGATCCTGGGCGGAGGCCCGGCCGAACGGCAGCAGGGCGGCGGGCAGCAGGACGGCCAGGCAGGCGCACAGCGCTGACTTGGACATGGTTCCCCCTTCGGTGACGGCGGCCTCGCGCGGGCCCGCTTCCAGTCCTACTATGCCAAAGCCCGCTGCCGCTGGCACGCGCGGGACGCCGCCGCCGCAGGGTGTCGCAATCGCGCCGCGGTGTCGCCTTCCGGACAGTTCCGGTCGTCGGCGATGCAGCGCGGAGGCGCCGGCATCACCATCTTGTCAGCCAAGCGCCGGTGATGGCGCCGTGCTCACGGAGGACGGTGGATGCTGGGGTTCAATCGGTCGGCCAAGGTCGTCTCGCTGCCGACGCCGAAGACCGCGGTGGTCGACCTGTTCCGCGGCCTGTCGATCGAGACCGCGCCCGGCATCGCTGCCAAGACCGCCAGCTACGGCGCGCATCTGCCGGCCGGCACCCCGGTCTACATCACCATGCTGCCGGGCGCCGATCTCGGCGAGATCGTGCAGACCGCGGCGCGGCTGCGCGGCGAGGGCCTGGTGCCGGTGCCGCACATCGCCGCCCGCAGCCTGGAGAGCCGGGCCCAGCTCGACGACTACCTCCGCCGCCTCGCCGGCGAGGCCGGGGTCGACCGGGTGCTGGTGATCGGCGGCGGCGTGTCGACGCCCGCCGGCCCGTTCGACTGCACCATGCAGGTGCTGGAGACCGGCCTCCTGCAGCGGCACGGCATCAAGTCCATCGGCGTCGCCGGCCATCCCGAGGGCAGCAAGGACATCCCGGCGGAGGAAATCGCCCGCGCGGTGGCCGAGAAGAACGCCTATGCCAAGGCGACCGGCACCGAGCTGTACATCGCCACCCAGTTCTGCTTCGACGCCGAGGCGATCATCGCCTGGGACCGCGAGCTGCGCCGCGCCGGCAACGAACTGCCGATCCATCTCGGCCTGGCCGGCCCGGCCAAGCTGAAGAGCCTGATCCACTATGCCGCGATGTGCGGCGTCGGCCCGTCGATGCGGTTCCTGACCCGGCAGGCGATGAACATCGCCAAGCTGGCCTCCGTGTCCATGCCCGACAAGCTGCTGACCGAGCTGGCGGATGTCCGCGCCAAGGACCCGGACTGCGGCATCGCCCAGCTGCACCTGTTCGCCTTCGGCGGGCTGGAGCGCTCGGCCCGCTGGGTCAAGGCGATGCAGGAAGGCCGCTTCACCCTCGACGGCCGCGGCGGCTTCGCCATGGACGAGTCGCTGGACTGATCGCGGGTCCCGATCCCGGAACGGAAACGGGCGCCCCTGGGGCGCCCGTCGCGTTTCCTGGCGGTGCCGGACGCCTCAGGAGGCGTCCGGGATCAGCTTGGCGCGCAGCGACCGGCGCGCCTCGTGGTCCAGGCGTTGCAGCGCCTCGCGGATCTGCTGGGTGATGGCGCCGGCCTCGGCGTCCGGGTTGCGGAAATAGGCCTGCGCCTCGGCGATCAGGACCGGCAGCGCGGCGGCGGCGGCCTTGGCCGCGGCGGCCGGCGACGACGCCTTCGCCGCCATGCCGCGGATGCTGGTGGCCAGCTCGGCCGCCGAATTCTTCCAGCCGGCGGGGCCGGTGTCGGACAGGTCGGTCGCCGCCTCCTCGACGATCTGGTCGATCAGCACGCCCGAATCCCGGGCCCCGGACCAGGAGGCGGCGAGGCGCCCGTCGCGGTCGCGCACCTCGGTCCAGCGGAAGGTCTGGCGTTCCTCGTCGGTCAGGATGCGCTCGACCCGCGCGAACATGCCGCTGACCGGCCGGGACCAGGCGGCGGGAAGGGCCGCAAGCTGTTCCCGCACCCTGGCATCGACGCGCGCGCCGCAACTCTTGAGCAACTGCTTCAGACGCTGTGGGGCCCGCTGCTTCATCGCCATCTCTCTTCGCTCTCCCTACTGCCGACCTGCGTACGCCCCGGCGCATTGCTCCCGTCGTTCAGGGGCGCCACGACTCCAGACGTTCCAATCAAATGGTCTTCGCACCATAGAATCAAGTCACAGCCGGTCGCGATTGGCGAGTCATTCCTTGGGTTTAGGGCCTTGGGTTTACGGCGAATGGGGATCAGGGGCCGCGCCGGCCCTTGCGGTCCCGCTCGCGCTCGATCTCGGAGTTCAGCTCGGCGCCGATCAGGAAGATCACCGTCGACAGCCAGATCCAGGTCAGGAAGCCGATGACGGCGCCGAGCGAGCCGTAGGTGGCGCCGTAATTGGCGAAGCGGGCGACGTACCAGGAGAACAGCATCGAGCCGCCGAGCCAGACGGTTGCGGCGATCACGCCGCCCCAGTTCAGCCAGTGCTCGCGCCGGCCGCCGGGGCCGTAGCGGTAGACCAGGGTCAGCGCGGCGATCGTCGCCAGGTACAGCGCCGGCCAGCGCAGCAGCCAGATCAGCGTGCCGGCGACCGAGCCGAGGCCGACGAGGTTCAGCACGATCGGCACCGCCACCACCACCGCCAGGGCCAGCGCGGCGAAGACGATGGCGCAGAGCGTGAACAGCAGGGACACCGTGTTGAGGCGGACGAAACCGCGCCGCTCCTCCTCGTCATAGGCCACGTTCAGCGCGTCGAACATCGCCTTGACCCCGGCATTGGCGCTCCACACCGAGATCGCGAGGCCGGCGAAGAAGGCGAGGCCCAGGCTCTTCGGCGGCTGGCTGGCGATGCGCTGCAGCTGCCCGGCGATCAGCTCCAGGCTGCCGGCCGGCAGGATGAGGGCGAGGTCCTCGATGTTCCGCTGCACGGTCGAGACGTCGGCCACCAGCCCGTACAGCGACACGAACACGCCGATTGCCGGGAACAGCGCCAGCAGGGTGTAGTAGGCGACGCCGGCGGCCAGCGCGAACACCCGGTCCTCGCCGATCTCGCCCCAGACCCGCCACAGCACGACGCCCCCGCGCCGCACCCTGCGCTTCCACCGCCGCTCCGTCGTCCTGGTCTCCGCCGCCATGGCGATTCGGCGCCTCCACCCGTCCCATCGACCATAAGTGTTGGCGGCCATGACGGAAATCCGGTTGACGCCGGCATTTCGGCTGCGACCATCTGGGGGCCGCCGTGCCCGCGATCGACCAGGAGACCTGCCGTGCCCCGTCTGAGCCCGTCCTCCAGCCACTACGGCGCCGTCATGGCGGTCGTCGAAGGCGACAAGATGGTCGGCATCCAGCCCTATGCCAGCGACATCGACCCGTCGCCGATCATCAACTCGCTGCCCGGCATGGTGCACGGGGCCTTGCGCATCCCGCAGCCGATGGTCCGGGCCGGCTGGCTGGCGAAGCGGCACAGGAGCGACGGCAGCCGCCGCGGCGCCGACGCCTTCGTGCCGGTATCCTGGGAGACGGCGCTGGAGCTGGTGGCGGGCGAACTGCAGCGGGTGCGGACCGGGCATGGCGCCGAATCCATCTATGGCGGCAGCTACGGCTGGGGCAGCGCCGGCCGGCTCCACAACGCGCCGACCCTGCTGCGCCGCATGCTCGGCTTCACCGGCGGCTATACCGCCTCGGTCAACAACTACAGCTTCGGCGCCGCCCTGCCGCTGATGCCGCACATCATCGGTGACTTCAACCGGGTGCTGGTCGAGACCACCGACTGGCGCAGCATCGCCGGCGACGGCCGGCTGGTCGTGGCCTTCGGCGGCATGCCGCCGCGCAACAGCCAGATCGCCTCGGGCGGCACCGGAAAGCACACGCAGCGCGACTGGAACCGCCGCAGCCGCGAGGCCGGGGTGCAGTTCGTCTATATCGGCCCGGTGCGCGACGACATGGCGGAGGAGGCGGGGGCCGAATGGCTGGCGCCGCGGCCGAACACCGACACCGCGATCATGCTGGGCCTGGCGCACACGCTGGTGGCCGAGGGGCTGTACGACCGCGGCTTCGTCGACCGCTGCACCACCGGCTTCGACCGCTTCCTGCCCTACCTCATGGGCCGGTCCGACGGCACCGCCAAGGACGCCGACTGGGCGGCCGCGATCTCCGGCCTCCCGGCCGACACCATCCGCGGCCTGGCCCGGCGCATGGCCTCGCAGCGCACCATGATCAGCCTCAGCTGGTCGCTGCAGCGCTCCGACCACGGCGAGCAGCCCTACTGGATGGGCACGGTGCTGGCGGCGATGCTGGGCCAGATCGGCCTGCCCGGCGGCGGCATCGGCTACGGCTACGGCGCCGAGGCCAATGTCGGCTCGGCCAGCGACGGCCGCAGCCGCGCCCGCATCGTCCCAGGCCCGAACCCGACCGGCCGCTATATCCCGGTCGCCCGCATCTCCGACCTGCTGCTGCGGCCGGGCGAGACCGACGACTACAACGGCCACAGGATCACCTATCCGGACACCCGGCTGGTCTACTGGGCCGGCGGCAACCCGTTCCACCACCACCAGGACCTGAACCGCCTGCTGCGCGCCTGGGCGAAGCCGGAGACGGTGATCGTGCAGGAGCCGTGGTGGACCCCGGTGGCCCGCCGCGCCGACATCGTGCTGCCGGCCACCACCAGCTTCGAGCGCAACGACATCGGCGGCGCCGCGCGCGACCCCTACATCCTGGCCATGCCGCAGGCGATCCCGCCGGTCGGCCAGTCGCGCAGCGACTTCGATATCCTGACCGAGCTGTCGGACCGGGCCGGCGCCCGCGAGGCCTTCACCGAGGGCCGCGACGAGATGGGCTGGGTCCAGCACTTCTACGAGAACGACCGCCGCACCGCCGCCGAATCCGGGATCGAGCTGCCGGGCTTCCAGGAGTTCTGGGAGATCGGCCATGTCGAGCTGCCGCTGTCGAAGAAGCCGAAGATCCTGCTCGAGGCGTTCCGCGCCGATCCGGTGGCCAACAAGCTGCCGACGCCGAGCGGCCGGATCGAGATCTTCTCCGACCGCATCGCCGGCTTCGGCTATGACGACTGCCCGGGCCACCCGACCTGGTTCGAGCCGGCGGAATGGCTCGGCTCGCCGGAGACCGGGCGCTTCCCGCTGCACCTGATCTCGAACCAGCCGAAGACCCGGCTGCACAGCCAGCTCGACGCCGGCGTGACCAGCCGCAGCGAGAAGGTGGCCGACCGCGAGCCGGTCTGGATCCACCCGGCCGACGCCGCCGCCCGCGGCATCCAGGACGGCGACGTGGTGCGGCTGTTCAACGACCGCGGCGCCTGCCTGGCCGGGGCTTTGGTCACCGACCGGGTGATGCAAGGCGTGATCCAGCTCGCCACCGGCGCCTGGTACGACCCGGAGGTGCCGGGCCAGGTCGGGGCGCTGTGCAAGCACGGCAACCCGAACGTCCTGACCCGCGACCAGGGCACCTCGCGGCTGGGGCAGGGGCCCAGCGCCCACACCTGCCTGGTCGAGATCGCCAGGCTCGAAGGCCCGGCACCCCGCGTCACCGCCTTCGACCCGCCGGTGATCCTGGCTCCCAGGGCCGAGGCGGCGGAGTAGGGGCCTCTCCCCCATTTGTCATTGCCGGGCTTGACCCGGCAATCCAGGGGCCACCCAGAACGGCATCGACATTCCCTGGATGCCCGGGTCAAGCCCGGGCATGACAGTTTACGCATACTAATTTTGTGTGTTTTTTCTTAAAACAACAAATAGGAATGGCAATTTCAAATTGAGCCTCACGGCTTTCATGTTAATCTTCTTCCCGACGCCGCTGCCTTCCTCGGGAGAAACCCATGTCCGAACCGGCGCTTCGCCCTGAAACCCTGGCCCTCCATGCCGGCTGGCGGGCCGATCCGGCGACCGGCGCCGTGGCGGTGCCGATCTACCAGTCCACCTCCTTCCAGTTCCAGGATACCGAGCACGCGCGGAAGCTGTTTGCGCTGGAGGAGCTGGGCAACATCTACAGCCGCATCGGCAACCCGACCGTCGACGTGCTGGAGCAGCGCATCGCGGCGCTGGAGGGCGGGGCCGCGGCGCTGGCCGTCGCCTCCGGCCAGGCGGCCTCGGCCTTCTCGGTGCAGAACCTGGCCCGCGCCGGCGACAACATCGTCAGCTCGACCGACCTCTATGGTGGCACCTGGAACCTGTTCGCCAACCGCCTCAAGGACCAGGGCATCGAGGTGCGCTTCGTCGACCCGGCCGACCCGGAGAACTTCCGCCGCGCCGTCGACGACCGCACCCGCGCTTTCTACGCCGAAAGCCTGCCGAACCCGAAGCTGACGGTGTTCCCGGTCGCCGAGGTCGCCGCCATCGGCCGCGACCACGGCATCCCGCTGATCGTCGACAACACCGCGGCGCCGGTGCTGCTGCGGCCGCTCGAGCACGGCGCCGCCGTGGTGGTGTACTCGACCACCAAATACATCGGCGGCCACGGCACCTCGATCGGCGGGCTGATCGTCGATGGCGGCAATTTCGACTGGGCGGCGCATCCGCAGCGGCAGCCGGCGCTGAACACGCCGGACCCGAGCTACCACGGCGCGGTCTGGGTCGAGGCGACGAAGCCGCTCGGCCCGGTCGCTTACATCGTCAAGGCGCGGACCACGCTGCAGCGCGACCTCGGCGCCTCGCTGTCGCCCTTCAACGCCTTCCAGATCCTGCAGGGGCTGGAGACGCTGCCGCTCAGGATCGAGCGGCACTCCCGCAACGCCGGCGCGGTCGCCGCCTTCCTGGCGCGGCGCAAGGAGGTCACGCGGGTGATCCACCCGTCGCTGCAGACCGGCGCCGCGCGGGAACGCGCGAAGAAATACCTCAAGGGCGGCTATGGCGGCCTGGTCGGCTTCGAGCTGGCCGGCGGGGCCGCGGCCGGGCGGCGCTTCATCGACGGGCTCAGGCTGCTGTACCACGTCGCCAATATCGGCGATGCCCGCAGCCTGGCGATTCACCCGGCCTCGACCACCCATTCGCAGCTGACCGCGGAGGAGCAGCGGGCCAGCGGCGTGACCGAGGGCTATGTCCGCCTGTCGGTCGGCATCGAGCATATCGACGACATCCTGGTGGACCTGGAGCGCGGCCTGGCCGCGGCGCGGCTGGCCGAGGCGGCGTAGAACGCCGCAGGGGCTTGGCGATCCGGCTTCCATTTGCGACCGTTGGAGCGCCGGGCCTCGACCGCCCGGTCCCCATCGGAGGCCAGGGCATGACACGGGACGCGGCGATCGCCGGGGCGGCGCGCTATTTCGACGAGGGCGGCTTCAAGGCCGATCTCGACCGCCGCATCGGCATCCGCACCGAGAGCCAGGCGACGGACCGCGCGCCGCTGCTCGACTACCTCCAGCGCGAGATCGGCCCGAGCCTGGCCCGGCTCGGCTTCGCCCTGCATCTCGTCCCCAACCCGGCAGCGCCCGACGCCCCGGCGCTGATCGCCCGGCGGCAGGAGGGCGACGGCCTGCCCGGCGTGCTGTGCTACGGCCATGGCGACGTGGTGCTGGGCGCGCCGGAGCGCTGGCGGGCCGGGCTCGACCCCTGGCGGATCACGGTCGAGGGCGACCGTTGGTACGGCCGTGGCACCGCCGACAACAAGGGCCAGCATTCGATCAACCTCGCCGCGGTCGAGCAGGTGCTGCAGGCGCGCGGCGGCCGGCTGGGCTTCAACATGGCCTTCCTGGTCGAGACCAGCGAGGAGATCGGTTCGCCCGGCCTCGACGAGATCTGCGCCGCCAACCGCGACCTGCTGGCGGCGGACGTGCTGATCGCCTCGGACGGGCCGCGGCTCGACGTCGCCAGGCCGATGATCGCGCTCGGCACTCGCGGCGTGATCAATTTCGACCTGCGCCTCAGCCTGCGCGAGGGCAGCCACCATTCCGGCAACTGGGGCGGCCTCTTGCCAAACCCGGCCACCATCCTGGCCAACGCTGTCGCGGCGCTGGTCGACGCCCGCGGCGCCATCCGCGTGCCCGGGCTGAGGCCGCCGCCGGTCCCGGACTCGGTACGCCGCGCGCTGGCCGATGTCGCCATCGCCCGCGACGCCGAGGGCGCGAAGCTGGCCGAGGGCTGGGGAGAGCCGGGGCTGAGCCCGGCCGAGCGGGTGTTCGGCTGGAACGCGCTGGAGGTGCTGGCCTTCACCGCCGGCACGCCGGACGCGCCGCAGAACGCGATCCCGCCCTCTGCCCGGGTGCATTGCCAGCTGCGCTTCGTCGTCGGCACCGATGTCTCGGACCTGCCCGGCACCGTCCGGGCCTATCTCGAAGCACAGGGCTTCGGCGGCATCGAGGTCAGCGAATCCGGCACGCCGATGCTGGCGACGCGGCTCGACCCCGACGACCCCTGGGCGCGCTGGGCCGCGGCATCGATCGCCGCCACCACCGGCGCGGCGCCGATGGTGCTGCCCAATGTCGGCGGGTCGCTGCCGAACGAGGTCTTCGCCGGCACGCTGGGCCTGGCCACGGTCTGGGTGCCGCACTCCTATGGCGGCTGCCGCCAGCACGGGCCCGATGAGCACCTGCTGGCCCCGCTCGCCCGCGAAGGGCTGCAGATGATGACGGGATTGTTCTGGGATCTCGGCGAGGCGGACGCTCCCCGGCCGTAGGTTGGGTTCGCGACCGCGAACCCAACCTACTCGGACCTCGGCCCTCGCGGCAGCAGGAACCGGTCCACGGCCTGAGCGAAGCCGTCGGAATCGTTGCCGGCGGTGGTGAAATGCGCCAGCGCCTTGACCTCGTCGATGGCGTTGCCCATGGCGATCGACAGGCCGGCGGCCCGGAACATCGGCGCGTCGTTGGCGGCGTCGCCGATCACCGCCACTTCCGCCGGATCCACCCCCACCGCCGCGGCGATGCGGCTGACTGCGTGGCCCTTGTCGGCCTGGGGGTGGTTGACGTCGAGGTAATAGCGCTGCGACCGGGCGGCGATGGCGCTGCCGCCCAGCAGACCGCGCAGCTCCGCCTCGCAGCGAGCCAGCATCTCGAAATCCTCGGACGAGCCGACGATCTTGCCCGCCCGCCCGAGATAGGGCCCGAAATCGCCGACGATGGTCGGCTCGAACCCCACCGTGTGCCGCTCCAGCGGCACATAGGGCCCGTCCGGGTCCATCGTCAGCCACTGGTTGTCGGCGAACACCCAGGCATCGGCGCCGAAGCGGCGCAGCGTTTCCAGCGTGGTCCGCGCCGCCGGCTCCGGCACCGTCAGCTCCGACATCACGCTCAGGTCCGGCCGGACCACGGCACCGCCATTGAAGCCGCCGAGCGGCAGGGTCAGGCCGAGTTGCCCGATCAGCCCAGCCAGGCCGCGCGGCGGCCGGCTGGAGACGATCGAGAAGCCGATGCCCGCCTTGCCCAGCCGGCGCACCGCCGCGACGGTGGCCGGGGTCAGCGCCTTGTCCGGGTCGACCAGCGTGCCGTCGACATCGGAGATCAGCAGGGCGATGCGCCCGGCCGGGGCGGGGGCGATCACGTCAGCGGCAGCCATGCGTACCCGTCCCGTGCCAGCAGTTCGTCGGCGCAGGCCGGGCCGTCGCTGCCGGCCGGGTAGAGGTCCGGCGGGTCGGTCAGCCCGGCCCACAGCGTCTGGATCGCCTGCACCTCGAACCAGCCGGACTCGATGTTGTCGGCGCGCTGGAACAACGTCGGGTCGCCGGTCAGGCAGTCGTAGATCAGCGTCTCGTATCCGGTCTGCGGCTCCGCCTTGAAGTGCTCGGCGTAGCGGAAATCCATCTCGACCTGGCCGAGCCGCATCTCCCGCCCCGGCACCTTGGCGGCGAAGCGCAGCGAGATGCCCTCATCGGGCTGGATGCTGATCACCAGCAGGTTCGGCGTCGGGGCGTTCACCGCGTCGCGGAACAGCACCGCCGGCGCCCGCTTGAACTGGATCGCGATCTCGGTCCGCCGCACCGCCAGCGACTTGCCGGTGCGCAGGTAGAAGGGCACGCCGGACCAGCGCCAGTTGTCGATCGCCAGCTTCATCGCGACATAGGTCTCGGTGCGGCTGTCCGGCGCCACGTCCGGCTCCTGCCGATAGGCCGCGCGGGGCTTGCCCAGGACCATCCCCGCATCGTACTGGCCGCGCACCACCACCCGGGCCGCTTCCTCGGGCGTCAGGTCGCGCAGCGCCTCGACCACCTTGGCCTTTTCGGTGCGCACCGCATCGGCATCGAAGGAGTTCGGCGCCTCCATCGCGGTCATGGCCAGCAGCTGGAACAGATGGTTCGGCACCATGTCGCGCAGCGCCCCGGTGGCGTCATAGAAGCGGCCGCGCCGCTCCACCCCCACCGTCTCGGCCGCGGTGATCTGCACGCACTCGATGTGGTCGCGGTCCCAGATCGGCTCGAAGATGCCGTTGCCGAACCGGAAGGCCATGATGTTCTGGACCGTCTCCTTCCCGAGATAATGGTCGATCCGGTAGATCTGCTTCTCGGTGGCGACGGCCAGCAGCCTGGCGTTGAGGTCGCGGGCAGAGGCCAGGTCGGTGCCGAACGGCTTCTCCACCACCAGCCGGCGGAAGGCGGTGTCGCTCTCGTCCAGAAGGCCGGCGGAGGACAATGCGGCGGCGATCGGGGCGAAGAAGCGCGGCGCCACCGCCAGGTAGAACACGGCGTTGGACGTGCCGGTGGCCTTGGCCCGCTGTGCCAGATGCTCCGCCAGGCGCCGGTAGGTGCCGACATCGCCGAAGTCGCCGGTCAGGTAGCGGACGCCGGCGGCCAGCCGGTTCCAGGCGGCTTCGTCGATGCCGTTCCGGGCGTCGCTCCCCAGCGTGTGCAGGGCTTCGCCCAGGGTCTTGCGGAAGGTCTCGTCGTTGTTTTCGACCCGGTCGACCCCGAGGATCTCGAAGCCCGAATCCAGCAGCCCCTCGCGCTCGAGGTGATAGAGGGCGGGGGTCAGCAGACGGCCGGTCAGGTCGCCCGAGGCGCCGAAGATGACGAAGGTGCAGGGCGGGGCCGGCGGGGTGCCGGCCGGCGCCGCGGGCGAGGGCGAGATCATCGCGGCCATGGCTCAGCCGCCCGCCGCCCGCTCGACATGGCCGCCGAACTTGTTGCGCATCGCCGACAGCAGCTTCTCGCCGAAGGTGTGCTCCTGGCGCGAGCGGAAGCGGACGTAGAGCGCGGTCGACAGCACGTCGGCCGGCACCGCCTCCTCCAGCGCCGCCATGATGGTCCAGCGGCCCTCGCCGGAATCGGCGACCGACCCGGTGTAGTTCGACAGGGTCTCGTTCTCGGCCAGCGCCATGGCGCTGAGGTCGAGCAGCCAGGAGGAGACGACGCTGCCGCGGCGCCACACCTCGGCGATGTCGGCGAGGTCCAGCTCGTAGCGCTCCGCCTCCGGCAGCTCGGCCGAATCCTTGTTCTTCAGGATGTCGAAGCCCTCGGCATAGGCCTGCATCAGCCCGTATTCGATGCCGTTGTGCACCATCTTGACGAAGTGCCCGGCGCCGGCCGGCCCGGCATGGATGTAGCCCTTCTCGGCCCGCGGGTCGCGGCCCTCGCGGCCCGGCGTGCGCTCGACCGTGCCCAGGCCGGGCGCCAGTGCCGCGAAGATCGGGTCCAGGTGGTCGACCGCGGCCTTGGTGCCGCCGATCATCATGCAGTAGCCGCGCTCCAGCCCCCAGACGCCGCCGGAGGTGCCGACGTCGACATAGTGCAGGTCCTTCGGCTCCAGCGCCGCGGCGCGGCGGATGTCGTCCTTGTAGAAGCTGTTGCCGCCGTCGATGACGATGTCGCCGGGGCTCAGGAGGCCGGCCAGCGCCGTCACCGTGTCCTCGGTCGGCGCCCCGGCCGGCAGCATCACCCAGACCGCGCGCGGCGCCGCCAGCCCGTCCACCAGGGCCTTCAGGTCGGCGGCCGGCTTGGCGCCGTCGGCGGCCAGCGCCTTGATCGCCTCGGCGCTGCGGTCGTAGACGACGCATTCATGGCCGGCGCGCATCAGTCGCCGGGCGATGTTGCCGCCCATGCGGCCGAGTCCGATCACCCCGAGCTGCATTCCGTCGATCCTCTCGTTTCCTTCCGGTGCGCTGATGGTAGCGTACCGACGCGTGATGACGTCGATGGTGCGCCCGCGCCGCGCCGGTTTCGAGTCCGAAAGCCGGGACCGCGGCGATCGGGCGCCGGGGAGGGATGCGATGGATCGAGGCGATCGGCCGCCGGGCGCGCCCGGCGGGCCGGCGCGGTGGACCTCCAGCGCCAAGTCGGGCGTCGGCACCGCCCTGTCCGGCACCAGCCGGGTCTGGTTCACCCTCAGCCACGGCATCCTGAACGAGATCTACTTCCCGCGAATCGACACCGCCTGCGTCCGCGACCTCGGGCTGATCGTCACCGGCCCCGGCGGGTACTTCGCGGAGGAGAAGCGCGACGCGCGGTCGGAGACCCGGATGATCGAGGCCGGCGTGCCGGCCTTCCGGCTGGTCAACACCGCGCTGGACGGGCGCTGGCGGATCGAGAAGTCGGTGCTGGCCCATCCGCGCGGCCCGGTGCTGCTGCAGGAGGTCGTCTTCACGCTGCACGAAGGCGAACCCGCGGACCACCGGCTGTTCGCCCTGCTGGCGCCGCATCTGGTCAATGCCGGCGCCGACAACGCCGGCTGGGTCGATGACACCAAGGGCACGCCGATGCTGTTCGCCAGCGGCACCGGCGGCGTGTCGCTGGCCCTGGCCGCCTCGGTGCCCTGGCGCGCCCGCTCGGTCGGCTATGTCGGCGCCTCCGACGGCTGGCAGACGCTGTCGCGGACCGGCGCGCTGAACCCGGCCTGGCGCCGGGCCGAGGCCGGCAACATCGCCCTGGCCGGGGAGATCGATCTGGCGCAAGCCCCCGGCGGCCGCTTCCTGCTGGCGCTCGGCTTCGGCGAACGGCCGGAGGAGGCGGCGCACCACGCCCTGGCCGGACTGCAAGGCGGCTTCGCCGAGGCGCAGGACGCCTATGTCGAGGGCTGGCGGCGCTGGCAGGCCGGGCTGCTGCCGCTCGACGGCACCGCGGGCTCCGGACCCGGCGCCTACCGCACCAGCACCGCGGTGCTGGCCAGCCATCAGACCATCGAGTTCCCCGGCGCCGCCATCGCCTCGCTGTCGATTCCCTGGGGCTTCCACAAGGGCGACGAGGATCTCGGCGGCTACCATCTGGTGTGGCCGCGCGACCTGGTCGAGACCGCGGGCGGCTTCCTGGCCGCCGGGGCGGTGGCCAAGGCCAAGGCGATCCTCGGCTACCTGCAGGCGATCCAGGAGGCGGACGGCCACTGGTCGCAGAATGTCTGGCTCGACGGCACCCCCTATTGGAACGGGGTGCAGATGGACGAATGCGCCTTCCCGATCCTGCTGGCCGACATGCTGCGGCGCGAGGGCGGCCTGGCCGGGGACGAGCTGGCCCGCTTCGTGCCGATGGTCCGGCGCGCCGCCGGCTTCATCCTGCGCAACGGCCCGGTCACCGGCCAGGACCGGTGGGAGGAGGATGCCGGCTACTCGCCCTTCACCCTGGCGGTGGAGATCGCGGCGTTGCTGGCCGCGGCCGACATCCTCGATCTCTCCGGCCAGGCGGAGGCGGCGCGCTGGCTGCGCCAGACCGCCGACACCTGGAACGACGAGGTCGAGCGCTGGACCTTCGCCGAGGGCACGGCGATCTGCGGCAAGCTCGGGCTCAAGGGCTACTATGTCCGCATCGCCCCGGCCGATGCGGCGGATGCCGCGTCGCCGCTCGACGGCTATGTGCCGGTGAAGAACCGGCCGCCGGGCGACGATGCGCGCAAGGCGGCGCTGCTGATCAGCCCCGACGCCCTGGCCCTGGTGCGCTTCGGCCTGCGCGCGCCGGACGATCCGCGCATCGTCGACACGGTGCGGGCGATCGACGCGGTGCTGAAGGCGGAGCTGCCGCAGGGCCCGGTCTGGTACCGCTACAACGACGACGGCTATGGCGAGCATGCCGACGGCGCGCCCTTCGACGGCACCGGCATCGGCCGGGCCTGGCCGCTCTTGACCGGCGAGCGGGCGCATTACGAGCTGGCGGCCGGACGCGTGGACGTCGCCAAGGCGCTGCTGGCGACGCTGGAACGCTCGGCCGGGGAGGGCGGGCTGCTGCCGGAGCAGGTGTGGGACGCCGACGATGTGCCGGAGCGCGAGCTGTTCCGCGGCCGGCCCTCGGGCAGCGCCATGCCGCTGGTCTGGGCCCATTCCGAGCACATCAAGCTGCTGCGCTCGCTGCGCGACGGCCGGGTGTTCGACCTGCCGCCGCAGCCTGTGCGGCGCTACCAGGTCGACAAGGTCGTCTCTCCCGCCCGGTGCTGGCGCTTCAATCAGAAGCGGCGGGCCTTGCCGGCCGGCAAGGTCCTGCGCCTGGAGCTGCCGGCGGCGGCGACGGTGCACTGGACCCTGGACGATTGGGGCACGATCCGCGACGACGCCACGGCCGAGACCCCCTTCGGCCTGCATGTCCTCGACCTGCCGACCGCAGAGGCGCCGCCCGGCACGCGCATCCGCTTCACCTTCCAGTGGCGCGACGCCGGAAGGTGGGAGGGTGCGGATTTCCTGGTGCTGGTCGACGGCGAGACCGGCATTGCGGCCGGCCACGCGGCCACCGGAGGTTGACGCCGCCTGACATAGCCCAACATGCTGACAGGACCACCAAGGAGGAACGCGCGTGAAGCCTGGCATCCTGGCGATCGATGTGGGGGGCACGGGGCTGAAGGCCGCCGTGATTGACGACCGCGGCCAGATGCGGTCGGACCGGCAGCGTGTGCCGACGCCGCATCCCTGCCCGCCGAAGCTGTTCCTCGACACCATCGCGGCGCTGGTCAAGCCGCTGCCCGAATTCGACCGCATCGCCGTCGGCTTTCCCGGCGTGGTCCGCGATGGGCGGGTGATCACCGCCCCCAATCTCGGCACCGGGGACTGGGCCGGCTTCGCCTTGGCCTCCGCCCTGTCGAAGCGGCTGGGCGGCGCCCCTGTGCGGATGGTCAACGACGCCGAGATGCAGGGGCTGGCCCTGGTCGAGGGCCGCGGGCTGGAGCTGGTGGTCACGCTCGGCACCGGCGTCGGCACGGGGCTGTTCCGCGACGGCGTGCCGACCCCGCATCTGGAGCTGGCGCACCACCCGCTGTCCAGGGGCGGCAAGACCTATGACGAATACCTCGGCAACGCCGCCTACGAGAAGATCGGCAAGAAGCGCTGGAACAAGCGCGTGAAGCGGATGCTGGAGGTGCTGGAGATCCTGCTGCATCCGGACCGGATTCACATCAGCGGCGGCAACGCCAAGCGCATCGATTTCGAGCTGCCTAAGGGTGTCACCATCGCCTCGAACGACGCCGGGATCGAAGGTGGCGCCGGGCTGTGGCGCGAACCGGCGGCCAGGCGCAAACCGGCGGTCAGACGCCCGGCCTCGAAGAGCGCCCCCGCCAAGCGCCCGGCGACCCGCCGCGCGAAGGCCTGACCGGCCGGTCGGCGCCGGGGCAGCAGCCCCGACGCCGTCCACCTACGCCGCCGCGGCTCGCATCTGTCGCGCCGCCGCGACCATGTTGGCCAAGGCCGGCCGCACCTCCGCCCATTCTCTTTCGATCTGATCAGGAACAATCAGATTTCTTGCAGGTTATTACCTGTTGCCGATACGGCGTATTTTTTGAAAATGTCCAACAAATCAGTAAATGGGGGGCGCAATGGCCGATATCAACGGCACGAACGGCAACGATTTCATTCACCGCGCCGACGACAGCACGCCGACGCCGCCCGGCTACACCGAAATCGAAGGAACCGGTGACGAGCCGGATACGGTCAATGGCCTCGGAGGCGACGATATCGTGTTCGCCAGCGTCGGCACCGACACGATCAACGGCGGCGACGGCAACGACTCCCTGTCCGGGCAGGAACAGAGCGAC
Organism: Inquilinus sp. NPDC058860; assembly: GCF_042743185.1. Classification (NCBI taxonomy): domain Bacteria; kingdom Pseudomonadati; phylum Pseudomonadota; class Alphaproteobacteria; order Rhodospirillales; family Rhodospirillaceae; genus Inquilinus; species Inquilinus sp. NPDC058860. The sequence continues at coordinate 78,071 of NZ_JBHYMS010000018.1, forward strand.
ATCGTTCAGGGCGATGCCGGCAACGATACGGTGGTCGGCGGAGCGGCTGCCGATCAGGTGTTCGGCGACGCCGGGGCCGATACGCTCTACGGCGATTTCGAATTCGTCAGCGGAACGGGGAGTGCCGACACGGTCTCGGGCGGCGACGGCGACGATCGGATCTATGGCGGCGGCCTGACCGACACGCTCGCCGGGGGCAACGACAACGACGCCTTCCTGATCCGGACGGTGAGCGAGATCGATGGCCGGGCGGAATCGATGGATGGCGGTGCGGGGACCGATCGGCTCGAATTCGAAGGCGCCGGCGGCACGGTCAACCTTGTCGGCGCGATCTTCACCAGCGTGGAAGGACTGGTCCTCAATGGACAGACCGCCACGTTGACGGCGGCCCAGATCGGCGCGTTCCTCACCATCAGCGGCTCGGCCGCGACGGACCAGATCGTCCTGGCCGCAGCGGGAACGGTCGACCTCTCGAATGCCACCGTCGCCGGCATCGATGCTTTCATCGGATCGGCGGGCAACGACATTCTGGATTTCTTCGGCGTTGCCGCGGGCCAACGGCTGGAAGGCGGTGGCGGTGACGACGATGTGTTGGGCGGCTCCGGGGTGGACACGCTGATCGGCGGTGCCGGCGACGACATGCTGCGCGGCCGTGCCGGAGCCGACATCCTGGACGGCGGCGACGGCTCGGATTTCGCCAACTTCCAACAGTCCGGCGCCGCGGTGACGGTCGACCTCCTTGCCGGCAGCGGATCCGGGGGCGACGCCCAGGGGGACCAGCTCAGCAACATCGAGAACCTGTACGGATCAAGCCACGACGATCAGCTGACGGGCAACGACATCCGCAACATCATCGGCGGCGAGCTCGGCGACGACACGCTGGCGGGGAACGGCGGCGACGACAGCCTCTCGGGCGAGGCGGGCGACGACGGCCTCGATGGCGGCGACGGCAACGACCGGCTCGTCGGCGGCGCCGGCATCGACACCGCCCGCGGCGGCATCGGCAACGACTCGGTCGACGCCGGCAGCGACGACGACCGGGTCTTCGGCGAGGCCGGCGACGACATGATCGTCGGCGGCGCAGGCCATGACGAGATCGACGGCGGCGACGGCAACGACATCATCGAGGCCGGGGCCGACGCCGACACCATCATCGGCGGCGCCGGTATCGACACGGCGTCCTATGCCGGTTCTGCCGAGGCGGTGACCGTCAGCCTCCAGGCTGGCGCCGGCACGTTCGGCGACGCCGGCGGCGACACGCTGACCGGGGTCGAGCAGGTCATCGGATCCGCCTTCGCCGACAATCTCGCCGGCGACGCCGGCGCCAACACCCTCTGGGGCGGGGCCGGCAACGACCGTTTCGTCTACAGCAACGTCAACGAAAGCACCGTGGCCGCGTCCGGCAAGGACACGATCACGGATGTCTCGACCGGCGACCGGATCGACCTGTCCGCGATCGACGCCGACGGCAACGACGCCAATGGCGACACCGCCTTCACCTTCGGCGCCGGCGGCTTCACCGGCGCGGCAGGCGAGCTGCGGATCGTGGCTTTCGGCGACGGCCGCCAGGGCGTCTATCTCGACGTCGATGGCGACAGGACGCAGGACGCGCCCGGGCCGTCTGCTGAGGACTGTCCCGGCGCAGCCGCGTCGGTTGGGTTCGCATCGCGAAACCACGGTCGGCTCCGCCGTGATCAGCCGCCCTGCGGCGGTGGTCGATGGGCCGATGGGGTCAGCCGGTTCACCAGGGTGACGAGCTCCGAGCGTCGCGAGACTCCGATCTTGGCGTAGAGATGCTGGCAGTGGGTCCGCATCGTGGCCTGGCTGACGCCCAGGGCGGCGGACGCCTCGGCGATGGTCTCGCCCGCGGTGAGCCGGCGCAGCAGCCTGGCCTCCGCGGCGGTCAGCCCGAACAGGCGCGCCACGGTGTCGAGATCGGCGGGCAGCGGGGTTCCGGCGGCCACGATGAAGACCGCTGCCACGGCCTGCGGAACCAGCCGGGTCCGCAGGTCGCCGCGGGCCAGTGGCAGGACATGGGCCGTGGCGGCCGCCATGCCGTCACGGAGAAGCGGCACGCCGATGCCCGCGGCGCCGATGCCGGCCTCGTCCGACCGGGCCAGCGCGATCGCCCTTGCCAGCTCCCTGTTGGCCTCGGGATGCAGGGCGGCGAGACAGCCGCGCAGTGAGACGACCGGGGACCGGGCCTCGATCATGCGGCGCGCGGCATCGTTGGCGTGAAGGATCCGGGCCTTGGCGCCGACCACCACGACGCCGGTGGTGACGGTGTCGAGCGTGGCCCGCAGCACCTGCGCCTCGAGAGTCTTCATGTCCATCAGGTCGCCGATGGTGACGGCGCGGCGGATGTGCGGAGCCAGGAGCCGCATGGTGCCGAGATTGTCGTCGGTGACCGGGCCGGAGCTCTTGTGCCGCGACAGCGTGAAATCGCCGAGCCGGGTCGGCTCCCGCAGAAGCAGCAAAGCCAGGACATCGATGATGCCTCGCGGGCGAGCCCATTCGATGTTGTAGCGGGAGTTCTCGACCACGTCGTGCGGCAGCTCGCGCCGAACCGATGCCGGCTCGTCCAGCGGGCGCGAGCGGAGGTTGGGAACCGCGGCCCAGAACGCCGCGATCCCGGCCGCGTGGCCGGACATGTCGCTGAGGGTGGCGGGATCGTAGTTCCATGTCTGCACGAGATGCAGCCGCGAGTTTTCGAGGTCGCTGACCCTGATCGCGCCCGCCATGCAGTCGGTCACGCCGCAAATGGTCGCAATCGTATCCGGCCAGAGTGTCGGGTCGATCGTGCAATCATAAATGGATCCAATCAGCTCCGAGTATTGCTCCATGCTTTGAAATTTCATGAAGCCCTCGTCACAGAGAGTTTGGATTTTCAATAATACATTGCCGTGTTTGGCGCAGCAATACGGCCTGCGCCGGGAGGCGCTTCGGGAGAGGCAAGGGGAGGGGCCGCGCGCGTCCGCGCGGAGCGCGTTCGAGTTTTGCGTTTCCAGATCATGAAAGAGCCGGAACTTCGGATGGATCGCCATAGTGGTGCTTTTCATGCGCCTAAAAACATGGCTCACTCTCCGGAGCAGCGGGGCAGGGGAGGCGTCATGGCGCGGCCGCACGGGCACGGACGGGTGCTGACATCCAGCGATTTCGGGGCGACCACGGTCTATGCCTGCGGTCTCGACCAGCGCTTCAGCTACTGCGCCTATGTGCCGGAGGATTACGACGAGGACGGCCACGACCGCTGGCCGCTGGCGGTGATCGTGCACGGCACCGAGCGCGGCATGCAGGCCTATCGCGACGGCTTCGCCGATTTCGCCGAGCGGCACGGGGTGATCGTGCTGGCGCCCTTGTTCCCGGTCGGCATCACCGAACCGGGCGACCTGTCCAGCTACAAGCTGCTGCGCGCCGGCGACCTGCATTACGACGCGGTGCTGCTGGCGATGATCGCCGAGACCCGGGCCCGGTACCGGGTCGAGGGCGACCGGGTGCTGATGTACGGTTTCTCCGGCGGCGGCCACTTCACCCACCGCTTCCTGTACCTGCATCCGGAACGGCTGCTGGGCGCCTCGATCGGCGCGCCTGGTGTCGTCACCCTGCTCGATTTCGAGCATGACTGGTGGGTCGGGGTGCGCGACTTCGAGGCGGTGTTCGGCAAGCCGCTCGACCTCGACGCCATCCGCCGGGTGCCGGTGCACATGGTGATCGGCGGCGACGACACCGAGACCTGGGAGATCACGGTCAAGCCGGGCGACGCCTGGTGGATGCCGGGCGCCGACATCGCCGGCCGCAACCGCCAGGACCGGATGCGGTCGCTGCGCCGCAGCCTCGAGGCGCAGGGCGTCGCCGTGCAGCAGGACACCATCCCCGGCATCGCCCATGACGACCGCAAGCTGCTCGGTGCGGTGAAGAGCTTCTTCGGGGAGGTGCTGGCGCGGCGAAAAGCGGTCTGACAGTCAACAACGACAAACAGGGGGCAGTGATGAAGGCGATGTTCGGCGGGCTCGCGCTCGCCCTGGTCCTGGCTGCCGGTGCTTCGGCCCAGGACACGCCGCGCGACGGCGGCACCATCACCGTGGCGCTGAATGCGGATATCCGCAGCAGCGACCCCGGCATCAACCGCGACGGCAACACCGACACGGTGATGCAGCATGTGGTCGAATCCCTGGTCGGATACCGCGAGGACCTCACGGTCGGCCCGGCCCTGGCGGAGTCCTGGACGGTCACGGATGACGGCCGCACCTACGACTTCAGGATCCGCAAGGGGGCGCTGTTCCACAACGGCAAGCCGGTCACCTCGGCCGAGGTGAAATGGAGCTGGGACCGGCGCTGGGCGACCGACAGCTGGACCTGCCGGCCGGTCTTCGACGGCAGCGCCGGGCTCAAGGTCGAGGCGGTGGAGACGCCGGACCCGCAGACCATCCGCTTCCGCCTGGCCGAGCCGAACGCCCTGTTCCTGGCGCAGCTCGCCAACGTCCAGTGCTTCGCCACCGGCACGGTCAGCCCCGACAGCCTCAACCCGGACGGCAGCTGGAACGCGCCGGTCGGCACCGGCCCGTATAAGCTGGCGTCCTGGAAGCGCGGCGAGGCGGTGGTGCTGCAGCGCTTCGCCGACTACAGGCCGCTGCCCGAGCCCGGCAGCGGCTATGCCGGCGCCCGCATCGCCCATGCCGACACCATCCGCTTCCAGATCGTGCCCGACCCGGCAACGGCGGAGGCGGCGCTGGCCACCGGCGGGGTCGACCTGCTGCCCAGCCTGGCGCCGGGGCAGATCGACCAGGTCAAGGCCAATGGCGGGACGGTCGAGACCGCCCAGGGCCTCGGCTGGTCGGTGATCCTGGTCCAGACCGCCGATCCGCTGCTGTCCGACCTGCGCATCCGCCGGGCCATCGCCCATGCGCTCGACCTGAAGCAGATCGCCCAGGCGCGGTCCTACGGCCTGGCCGAGGCCAACCCCTCGGCCGTGGCCCGCAGCAGCACCTTCTTCGACGAAAGCTTCCTCGACTGGCCGGCCTATGACCCGGCCAAGGCGCAGGCGCTGCTGCAGGAGGCCGGCTACAAGGGCCAGCCGATCACCATCCAGACCAACAAGCGCTATGACGGCATGTACGACAATGCCGTGATGGTCCAGGCGATGCTGGCCGCGGCCGGGATCGACGCGCGGCTGGAGGTGCTGGACTGGGCGACGCAGCTCGACAACTACATCGCCGGCAAGTTCCAGCTGCAGTCCTTCGCCTTCTCGGCCCGGCTCGACCCGTCGCTGCTCTACGGCATCCTGATCGGCAGCAAGGCGGAGGATCCGGGCAACCAGTGGGACGACCCGAAGGCGGCGGAGCTCCTGGCCCGATCGATCCGCACCGAGGATCCCGCGCAGCGCAAGCAGGCGCTGATGCAGCTGCACGCGCTGATGGCGCAGCAGCTGCCGATCATCGGCCTCTACTACGATCCGGCGGTCGACGCGGTCGGGCCGAAGCTGAAGGGCTACAAACCCTGGGCGGCCGACAAGCCGCGGCTCTGGGGCGCCTGGAAGGCGGAGTAGGGGCTACTCCTCCCGATAGCCGAACCTCGGCGCGTTGCCGGTGGCGCCGTAGTAGCGGTAGGGCAGGAACTTGCCGGACATCGTCATCTTCACCCGGTCGCCGGCCGGGTCGGGCTGGCGCTCGATCTGCAGATCGAAGTCGATCGCCGACATGATGCCGTCGCCGAACTCCTCCTGGATCAGCTCCTTCCAGGTGGTGCCGTAGACCATCACCAGCTCGTAGAAGCGGTAGATCAGCGGGTCGGTCGGCGGCGCCTGGAACGACCCGCGATAGGGCGGCTCGTTCAGCATCCGCTGCTCCGCCGGGGACAGGCCGAACAGGATCGCGGCTTCCGCTGCCTGCGGCTTGGTCAGCTTCATCTGGCCGAGCAGGGCGGCGGTGACCAGCACCGGCGAATGGCCGCCGATGGTCTCGGCGATCTCGCGCCAGGTCCAGCCCTTCTCGCGCTTGATGTCCAGGATCTTCTCGGTCAGCTCCTCGCGCTTCATGGCGGCATCCTTTCCGGTCGGTGGTCGCGAACCGATCGGAGTCCCACGCAACTGCCATGCCAGCGGCGATCAGTCGTCGCCGGTGCTGCCGCGCAGCCGCTTCACCGACGACCGTTTGCTCTTGGAATCGAGCCGCCGGATCTTGCTGCCCAGCGTCGCCCGGGTCGGACGGCGCTTCTTCGGCGCCACCGCGGCGCGCTGGAACAGGTCGACCAGCCGGGCCAGCGCCTCGGCCCGGTTGCGCTCCTGGCTGCGGTGCTCGCGGGCGGTGATCACCAGCACGCCGTCCTTGGTCAGGCGCTGCCCGGCCAGGGTCTCCAGCCGCGCCCGCATGTCCTCCGGCAGCCCGGCGCGATCGATCGGGTAGCGCAGCTGCACCGCGGTCGCGACCTTGTTGACGTTCTGCCCGCCCGGGCCGGAAGCGAGGATGAAGCTCTCCTCGAAGTCGCGCTCGTCCAGCGCGATGCGGGCGGTGATGCGGATCATGGCCGGGACCCTCGCACGGCCGGGCGCGCTTGTCATGCCCCCGCCGCTGTGCCATCCCGGTCCGGGCGGAGGAGACGCGATGACCATCAGGCTGAGGCATATCGAGGCGCTGCAGGCGGTGCAGAAGGCCGGGTCGATCACCGGCGCGGCCGAGCTCTTGAACGTCTCGCAGCCGGCGGTCAGCAAGCTCTTGCGCCATGCCGAGGACCAGCTGGGGCTGCGCCTGTTCGAGCGGGTCAAGGGCAAGCTGGTGCCGACCCGCGAGGCCAAGCTGCTCGAGGTCGAGATCGACCGCACCTTCGCCGGGCTGGAGCGGATCTCCAGCATCGCCGCCAACCTCCGGCGCGGGCGCGAGGGCCATGTCCGCATCGCCTGCCTGCCCAGCCTCGGCTTCGGCTTCATGACCGAGCAGATGGCGTCGTTCCACCGCCGCCACCCGGGCGTCAGCTTCGACCTGCGCACCCACCACACCCGCGAGATCCTGGAGCTGATCGCGACCAACAGCCTCGACCTCGCCATCGCCTACGAGCCGGCGCTGCCGCCCGGCATGCGCAAGATCGCGATCGGCACCTCGCGGCTGGTGCATCTGTCGACCGCGCCGCTCGGGCCGGGCGAGGCGGCGGCGATCACGCTCGACCGGATCGACGTCGAGACGCTGATCGGCGTCGACCCCGACACCTCGATCGGCGCCACCCTGTCCGACGCCTTCGACCGCGCCGGCATCCGCTACGCCCCGAAGAACCTGATCCAGACCTACTACCTGGCCCTGCCGCTGGTGCGCTACGGCGCCGGATCGGCCATCGTCGACGAGCACACGGCCCAGGCCTGGGCCGTGCCGGACGTCACCGCCCGCGCCATCGTGCCGGAGATCACCCTGCCGATCACGGCGCTGCACCACGAGAACTACCCGCTGTCGCAGGCGGCGCACCTGTTTCTCGACCACCTCACCGGCAAGCCGACGCAGCGCACCCGCAGCGCCAGGCGATAACGCCCGATGCGGAGGCCATAACCGGCCGGAATTTGACAGCCGCCGGGGCGCCGGGCATCACGAAGGACCCGTTCCGCTTCCGCACAGGACGATCATGCCCCCCTCCTCGAAACATGGGCCCGTCATCGGAGTGACCCTGGATGCCGAGGAGCCGGGCGGCTACTCCTCCTCGCCCTGGTACGCGCTGCGGCAGAACTACTGCGAGTCGCTGGCCGAAGTCGGCGCCGTGCCGCTGGCGCTGCCGCATCTGGTCGATGCGGTCGACCGCTATCTCGACCTGTGCGACGGCGTCGTCGTCACCGGCGGCGGCTTCGACGTCGACCCCGCGCTCTGGGGCGCAAGCTCGGTGCACGAGACGGTGAAGACCAAGCCGGTGCGCACCCAGTTCGAATGGGCGCTGGTGCAGGGCGCGGTGGCACGCAACAAGCCGGTGCTCGGCATCTGCGGCGGCGAGCAGCTGCTGGCGGTGGTGCTCGGCGGCACGCTGGTGCAGCACATCCCGGCCGAGATCGACAACGCGCTCGACCACAGCCCGGAGCGCAAGATCCACGACCCGGCCGGCTGGAAGGCGGCGCATGAGGTCGAGATCACGCCCGGCACGCTGCTGTCCCGCATCACCGGGGCGGCGCGCTTCGGCGTCAACAGCTCGCACCACCAGGCGGTGAAGGCGGCCGGGCCCACGCTCATCGTCTCCGGCGTCGCCCCCGACGGTGTGGTCGAGGCGGTGGAGCATCCGGGCCAGCGCTTCTGTCTCGGCGTGCAGTGGCACCCGGAATATCTGCGCAGCGAGGCCGACCGTGCCGTGCTCGCCGCCTTCGTCGCCGCCTGCGCCGGCTGATGGACGCCGCGCTGATCCGGGACCTGCTGGACGAGTTCAAGGGCGAGGTCGGTCCCGAGGATTTCGGCCTGACGGTCCGGCTCTATCCCGGCCGGCTGCGCGACGGCGCGACCGACCGCTATTCCGCCGGGCCGGTCTTCGGCCATCGCGACGACATCTCGGTCTATCCGGCCAGCACCTGCAAGAGCTTCTACCTGGTCGCCTTCCAGCACTGGGTCGAGACGGGGCAATTGCAGCCGGACGAGGAGGATCTGCGCGCCCTGTCGGCGATGATCCGCCAGTCCAGCAACGACGCCACCACCTACCTGTTCGGCCGCATGACCGGCACCACGCCGGGCGGGCCGCTGCCGGAGGCGGAGATGGCGGCGTGGTGGGACAGGCGCCAGGCGATCCAGCGCTGGTTCGAAGGCTGGGCCTGGCCCGAGTTCGACCGGCTGCGGCTGTGGCACAGCACCTACGAGGATTCACCCTATGGGCGCGAGAAGGCGGCGCGCATCCATGGCGGCAACCTGATCGCGCCGCGCGCGGCGGCGGCGCTGCTGCACGGCATCGTCGCCGGACAGCTGGTCTCGCCCGCGGCCTGCGGCCGGATGATGGACCTGCTCGACCGCGAGCATGAGCGCGACCCGGACCAGTTGCCGCCGGGCTACGAGGACCAGGTCCGCGGCTTCCTCGGCGAAACCCTGCCGCGCGACGTCCGGCTGTGGTCGAAGGCCGGCTGGACCGGCGAGACCCGGCACGACATGGCCTATTGGGAGGCGCCGTCCGGCCGCAGCCTCGTCGTCGCGGTCTACACCGTCGGCCCGCACATGGCCCAGAATCGGCGATTCCTGCCGGCGGTCGGCGCCCGGCTGCACACGCTGCTCGAGGCGTAGGGGATGTCCATGCCGCCTGTCTGGCACGATGACGACCGTTCGCCGAACTACGCCCATCTGGCGGCGCCCTTCGCCGACACCGTCTTCACGGCGGATACCGGGGCCTTCGAGACCCTGTGCCGGCTGTCCCGCTTCCGGCCACGAGGGACGACGATCCTGTTCGGGCTGCGCGGCTGTGCCTTGTCCGAGCCGGACTCCGCCGGCTTGTGGTCCGAGGCGCTGCGGCTGCGCGAGGCGCGGCCGGACCATCGTGCTCCGCGCTGCGTCCTCGGGGTCTGGGACCGGCCGGCGGGCCGGCTGATCGCCTGGCCCGGCTCGACGGTCCCGAACGCGCACTACATGCGCCTCCAGGCCGAGGCGCCGGACCGGCGGATCGCCAACATGCTGGCGCCCGGGCTGCATCCCTATGTGGTCGGTCCGCATGTGCCGGCCGGCCGCCCGGCGGAGGAAGGGGCGTTCCAGCTCGACCGCACCGTCGAGGTGCCGGTCTGGCGCTCGCCCGACGCCGCCGGCTACGACCTGTCCGGCCGTTTCGACATCTGCGTGCCGGAGGACAACATCCACGCCGCCGGCTGGCCGGGCGACGGCATAGAATTTTCCTCCGCCGGCTGCCAGACCCTGCCGGGCCGGCATCTGCCGCCGGCCGACCCGACCGGCAACTACGCCGCGTTCCGCGTGGCGGCCGGCCTCGCCGCCAGCCCGGACCCGACCGAGATCGGCCTGGCCTTCGACGACCTGCTGATCACGGGCCGGCACCTGCGCTTGGTGGCGGAGCGGGGGGCCGCGTCCGGCCTGGCGCGGCTGATGCCGGGGTCGAGCGGTCCCGAGGTCCGGCTGCTGCAGGACGCCTTCATCGCCCTTGGCCGAATCCCGGACTGGGGCTTCACCGCCGGCGTGTTCAACGGCTTCACCGCCAAGGCGGTCTACGACTGGCAGCTCTCCTCCGGCCGGGCCGCGGACGGCGTGCTGCGGCCGGAGGAGGCGGCGGCGCTGGGCTTCACGCTCGGCTGAACCGCAACCCCGGGTCAGCCGCGTAGGTTGGGTTCGCCGCGGCGAACCCAACATGGCGTTGGCCGTTGCGGCCGGATGTTGGGTTCGCTTGCCGCGAACCCAACCTACGATTGAGCTCAGGCCTCGGCGGCCGCCAGCGCCACCGGGCGGAAATTGGCGAAGTCCCAGTGCCGGCCCGGCGCCGCCTCGAACAGCTGGCGGGTGTAGGCGTCGCGCGGGCGGCGCAGCACCTCGGCCGCCGGCCCGATCTCCACCACCCGGCCCTGGCGCATCACCGCGACCTCGTCGCAGATCTGCGCCGCGACGCGCAGGTCGTGGGTGATGAACAGGATGGCGATGCCGAGCCGGGCCTGGATCTCGTCCAGCAGCGCCAGCACCTGGGCCTGAACCGAGACGTCGAGCGCCGAGACCGCCTCGTCGGCGACCAGCAGGTCCGGCTCCATCGCCAGGGCCCGGGCGATGGCGATGCGCTGGCGCTGGCCACCGGAGAACTGGTGCGGGAAGCGCTCCAGCGCCGTGGCGTCGAGCCCGACCAGCGGCATCAGCCGCCGCGCCCGCTCCAGCGCCTCGGTGCGCGGCAGGCCGAAATTCATCGGCCCCTCGATCAGGGTGTCGGCGATCCTCAGCCGCGGATTGAGCGACCGGTAGGGGTCCTGGAACACGATCTGCGCCCGGCGGCGATGCGGCCGCAGCCGCCGGCGCGACAGCCCGGCCACATCGGTGCCGCCGATCCGGATCTCGCCGGCGGAGGGTTCGATCAGGCGCATGACGCAGCGCGCCACGGTCGACTTGCCCGAGCCGGACTCGCCGACGATGCCGAGGGTGCGGCCCGGCGCCAGACGCAGGGTCACGCCCTCGGCGGCGGCGACCTCGCGCGTCCGGGCGAGGCCGGACCGGCTGCGATAGGTCTTGCCCAGGCCGACCGTCTCCAGGACCGGCGGGGCGGCGACCGGCGCGCGCGGCGCCCGCGGCACCAGGCTCGGCACCGCCGCGATCAGCTCGCGGGTATAGACCTGGGCCGGCCGCCGCAGGATGTCCTGCGTGCCGCCGGTCTCGACCAGCCGGCCGCGCCGCATCACCACGACGCGGTCGGCGATCTCGGCGACCACGCCCATGTCGTGGGTGATGAACAGCACGGCCGTGCCCTGCTGCTCCTGCAGCTCGCGGATCAGGCTCAGGATCTGGCGCTGGGTGGTGACGTCCAGCGCCGTGGTCGGCTCGTCGCAGATCAGAAGGCGCGGCCGCAGCACCAGCGCCATGGCGATGACGATGCGCTGGCGCTGCCCGCCCGACAGCTGATGCGGGTAGGAGGCGAAGAGGCGGTCGACCTCGGGCAGGTGCACCTGCTGCAGGATCTCCAGGATGCTGGCGCGCCTTTCGGCGGCGCCGAGGCCGGTGTGGGTGCGCAGCACCTCCTCGATCTGCCGGCCGACGGTGGCGACCGGGTTCAGCGCCGTCATAGGCTCCTGGAACACCATGGCCATGCGGGTGGCGCGCAGGGCGCGCAGCCGCGTGGGCGAGGCGCTCAGCAGCTCCTCGCCCTCCAGCCGGATCGACCCCGCCGCCGGCTCCAGCGCCCGGCGCGGCAGCAGCCCCATGGTGGCCAGCGCGGTGACCGACTTGCCGGAGCCGCTCTCGCCGACGACGCAGACGGTCTCGCCGGCCCGGACCTCGAGCGAGACGTCTTCGACCACCCGCGGCAGGCCGGCCGGGCCGGAGATGCGGACGGCGAGGTTGCGGATCTCCAGGACGGGTGAGTCAGGGGCGGTGGTGTCCGGCATCTCAGCCCCTCTTCGCCATGCGCGGGTCCAGCGCGTCGCGCAGCGCATCGCCGACCAGGTTGACCGACAGCACCGTCAGCGACACCAGCAGGCCGGGCCACAGGATCAGCGTCGGCTTGACCAGGAAGTAGTTGCGGCCCTCGGCGATGATGTTGCCCCAGGTCGGGATCTCCGGGCTCAAGCCCGCACCGAGGAAGGAGAGGATCGATTCCGTCAGGATCGCCGAGGCGCAGACATAGGTGCCCTGGACGATCAGCGCCGGCAGGGTGTTCGGCATCAGGTGCCGCCACAGGATCCGGGGCAGCGAGGTGCCGGCGGCGATCGCGGCCTCGACATAGGGCTCCTCCCGCGCCGACAGCACCACCGACCGCACCAGGCGGACCACGCGCGGGACCTCCGGGATGGTGATGGCGACCAGCACGGTCCAGAGCGTGGCGCCGGACAGCGCGACCACGGCGATGGCGAGCAGGATGTTCGGGATCGCCATCAGCCCGTCCATAACCCGCATCACCACGGCGTCGACGGCGCGGAAGAAGCCGGAAACGAGGCCGACGGCGAGGCCGATGGCGACGCTGACCGCGGCGGCGCCGATGCCGACCACCAGCGACACCCGGGCGCCGTAGACGATGCGGGAATAGACGTCACGGCCATAGGCGTCGGTGCCCAGCCAATGTTCCCAGGTGCTGGGCTTCAGCCGCAGCGCCGGGGCCATCGCCGCCGGATCCTGGGTGAACAGCAGCGGCGCGAACAGGGCGCCGAGGATGATCAGCACCAGGACCAGCGCTGCGATCAGCGTCGGCAGGTTGGCGGTCAACGCCGTGGCCGCGGCCTGGAGCGGGCCGCGCTGCGGCAGGTCCAGAGGGGCGTCGGCGGCCATCAGTAGCGGATCCTCGGGTCGAGCGCGGTGTACATCAGGTCTATGGCCAGATTGACCGCGACATAGACGAAGGAGGTCAGCAGGATCACCGCCTGGATCACCGGATAGTCGCGCGCCAGCACCGCCTCCACCGTCAGCCGGCCGATGCCGGGCAGGTTGAACACGCTCTCGGTCACCACCACGCCGCTGATCAGGAGGGCTATGCCGATGCCGATCACAGTGACGATCGGCACCGCCGCGTTGCGCAGGGCGTGACGGAACAGCACGGCGCGCTCGCTGATGCCCTTGGCCCGCGCGGTGCGGACATAGTCCTCGCCCATCACCTCGATCACGCTGGTCCGGGTGATGCGGGCGATCAGCGCGATGTAGACGAGGCTGAGCGTCGCCACCGGCAGGATCATGCGCTGCAGGAACGGCCAGAGGCCGTCGGCCAGGCTCTTGAAGCCCTGCACGGGCAGGAGCTTCCATTCGATCGCGAACAGCAGGATCCAGAGATAGCCGACGACGAAGACCGGCACCGAGAAGCCCAGCACCGAGACCGACATGGTGATGCGGTCGACCCAGCCGCCCTGGCGCCAGGCGGCGAGGGTGCCGAGCGGCACCGCCACCGCGACGGCGACGACGATGGTCAGCACGGCCAGGCTCAGGCTCGGCTCCAGCCGCTGGCCGACCATCTGCACCACCGGAACCTTGGAGATCAGCGACACGCCGAAATCGCCGTGCAGCAGCCGGCCGATCCAGCCCAGGAACTGGACATGGAGCGGCTGGTGGAGGCCGAGCGCCGCGCGGATGGCGGCCAGTTGCTCCGGCGACGCCTGGTCGCCGGCGATGATCGCCGCCGGGTCACCGGGCGTCAGCCGCAGCAGCAGGAACACCACCAGCGCCACCACCAGGATCACGGGCAGGGTGGCGAGGATGCGGCGGGCGAGATAGGTCAGCACGGCGCCCGTCCGCTATTCGGCTTTATCGATGTTCCAGAAATAGGGGGCGGGGCCGTTCAGCACTCCGGTCAGGACGTTCCGCCAGGCGGTGGGGACGCTGTACTGGCCGAGCGGCAGGTACATCACCTCGTCATAGACATGCTTCTGCAGTTCTTCGGCGATCGCCTTCTGCTCGGCCGGGTCTTGGCTGCGGGCGAAGCGGGCGCGCAGGGTCTCGGCCACCGGGTCGGTCGGCCAGCCGAACCAGCCGCCCTTCGGCCCCTTGCCGTTCAAGGGGAAGCTGGACAGCGGGTCGGCCATGTCGGAGGTGACGAAATTGGTGAAGAACAGGTTCCAGCCGCCGTCCTTCGGCGGCGCCTGGCTGGCGCGGCGGGTCACCAGCGTCTGCCAGTCCATCGCCTGCATGTCGACCGTGAAGCCGGCCTGGCGCAGCGACTGGGCCGCGACATTGGGCTGGATGCTGACGGTCGGGACGTCGGTCGGCGCCATCAGCACCACCGGCGTGCCGTCATAGCCGGCCTCCTGCAGCAGCTGCTTGGCCTTGGCGATGTCCGGCTGCACTGCCCCGGCTTCGCTCGCCAGCACCGTGCCGCAGCCATAGATCGAGCCGCAGAGCTGGTAATAGTCCGGGTTGCCGGTCATCGCGTCCATGAAGTCCTTGGGGGTCAGCGCGTAGAGCGCCGCCTGGCGGATCTTCTTGTTGTCGAAGGGCGGGTACAGGAAGTTCATCCGCCCGATGTTCTGGAAGCCGAGCGTGTTGGCGATGTGGACGGTGATCTCGTCATTGCCATCGAACAGCGGCAGCAGATCGATCGGCACCTGCTCGTAGAAGTCGATCTCGCCGGTCAGGAGGGCGTTGGCCGCGGTCTGCTGGTCGCTCATCGCCACCCATTCGACCCGGTCGACCTTCACGGCCTTGCCGCCGGCCGCCCAGCTCGCCGGCTCGGTCCGCGGCACGTAGTCGGCGAATTTGGCGTAGACCGCCTTGACCCCGGGCTGGAACTCCTCGGTGACGAAGCGGAAGGGGCCGGAGCCGGTATAGTCGGTGATCGGCTGGTCGGCCGGCGTCTCGGCGACCCGCTTCGGCATCATGAAGGGAACGATCGAGCTGGGCTTGCCCAGGGCCTGCAGCACCAGGCCGTAGGGCTCCTTCAGGGTCAGGACGATGGTGCGGTCGTCCTTCGCCTCCAGCGACGCAGTCTTCTCCAGCAACAGCTGGCCCAGCGTGTCGCGCTGGCCCCAGCGGCGCAGCGAGGCGACGCAATCCGCCGCCGTCACCGGCTGGCCGTCATGCCATTTGAGGCCGTCGCGCAGGGTGAAGCTGTAGGTCAGGCGGTCGTCGGAGACCGTCCAGTCCGCCATCTGCGGCTTGACCTCGAAATGCTCGTCCATGGCGACGAGGGTGTCGTAGATCATGTAGCCGTGATCGCGGGTGATGTAGGCGGTGGTGATGATCGGGTCCAGCACCCGCAGCGCCGAATGCATCACCGCCGTGATCGTCTTGCCTTCGGCCGCGGCCGGCGACAGGCACGCGGCAGTCGCCACAAGCGAAAGCATCGCGACGCGGGCCAGCTTGAACAGGCCTGCGAGGGAGAACGTCATGCCGAAGCCTCCAGATTTATTTTAATTTTTTCGGATTTCTTCCGCTCCCTGCCGTCAGAATTCTTTGGTTCTGATGGGGGAGGATCACTGTTGGTGAACGAATGATGGGAAGGGAGTCCGGATCGAGTCAACAGCTTTCGGCGTCGCCGCCCGATGCGCGCGGCACCATCCGGCATATGCGAAAGGCACCGGTTCCCGCAGGCGTGGTCCCACCTAGATTCATGGCAAACGACGGAATGCTCGCGATGAAGGCGCTGCAGTTCCTGGCCGTGGTGCTGACCGCCCTGGCGCTGGTTCCGGGCGGCGCGCACCTGCTGGCCATGCCGAACAAGCTGGGCCTGGACGGGGCCGCCTATTTCTCGGTCCAGGGGATCTATCGCGGCTGGGCGCTGCTCGGCATCGTGCCGATCGCGGCGATCGCGGCCGATATCGCCCTGGCGATCGGAGTGCGGCGGCAGCCGGCACCGTTCCGGCTGGCCCTGGCCGGTGCCCTGTGCCTCGCCGCCACCCTCGCGGTCTTCTTCCTGTGGACCTACCCTGCCAACCAGGCCACGGCGAACTGGACCGCCGTGCCGAACGACTGGGCGGCGCTGCGGCGGCAATGGGAATACTCCCACGCCGCCAGCGCGATACTGACGTTCGTTGCCCTGTGTCTGGTCACGCTGTCGGTCCTGCGCTGGCGGCCTGGCTAGGGCGCGCCGGTCAGGTTTCCCAGGACGTCGAGGAATTCCTGTGGCGACATGCGGTGGAGCTTGTCCCGTGCCGTCCGGAAATACGGCTTGCCGCCCCAGAGGCTCCGATCGCCGATGATGTAGAAGCCACGCTTGGCCCGGGTCGCGGCGACATTCAGCAGATTGGGTTTCGACGATGCCCAGTCGGCGCTGTTCGCATGGGCATGGTCTGCACCGAGCACCATCAGCACCAGGAACTCCTCCTTGCCCTGGAAGGTATGGACCGTGCCGATGCGTTCCTTGCACCAGTTGGCGAGATCCGTCCTTTTGGGGACGGCCGAGCCGAGCGGAGCGAGCCGCTCTTTCCAGCACTCGATATCGCTGAGCCGCCTCGTCAGGGCCTGCTTGACGCTGCGGAACGGTGAGATGAGATAAAGGGGCGGCAGCACGCCTCGACCGAGGCGATAGAGATCCAGCACGGCTTGGACGGCGATCTCGATCTGCTCGGGAACGACCTGCCTGCCCTCTCGGACCAAGCCCGCGACGTCGACCCAGCCTGCATATCCGTCCTCATCCGGACGGGTGGCGAAGATCATCTTGCCGTCATAGGCGATGGCGTTCGCGATATCGAACATGGTCCTGGCGCAGCGCCGATGGACACGCAAGGGGCTGCCGATCCAGATGCTCCCGTCCTGGTCGTTGGCGGGAACCATCGCCCCATAGGGATTGGCCCGATCGGCGAGTTGCTGCACCGAGATGCGGTTGGGCGCGTAACGCCCCTCCTGGACCGCCGCGACACCATCCGACAAGGCCTCGATCAGCCGGGCCGGAACCGTGTACACGGGCTCGATCTGCAGCGGATCGCCCACGACCACCGCGCGCTTGGCTCGCCACAACGCACCGACTGCAGCCTGAGGCGGGGCTTGGCCGGCCTCGTCGATGAACAGCCAGCCGATGTCACCCGGCCCCAGATCCTGGAACTGGCGGCCGAAGGACGCGAAGGTCGAGGACACGACCGGAACGACCATGAACAGGCTCTGCCAGATCAGCCTGGCGTGGTCGGCGTCGATCGGGCGCCCGCCCTTCAGCATCCGGCTGATGGCGGTCAGATTGCCGCCGAAGCCATGCCCGCCCTTGTCCTTGTGTCTGCCGGCCTCCGCCAGCCACGCCTCATGCAGGGCCAGCGCGGCTTTGAACAAACTCGAACGCAGCTCGGCGAGGCGATCGTCATGCCAGAGTCCTCTCTCCTGGACGGTCTCCCTTTCCAGATCCGTCAGTTCCGAAAGCCCCAAGCGGTCTTGCAGATCCTTCCAACGATCCTGCTTGCGCGACCACTCCACTGTCGCCGCATCGCGCGCCGATCGGGCCGTTTCGAGTGCCGCCGTGGCTGTGGTGAGCGTGGCTGAGGCGGAGGCTGCTTGCGCTTCCAGCACCCGCAGGCGCCTGCGGCGGGATAGCTGCTCTTCGGCATTGGCCCGGCGGCTCTCCTTGAAGGCCCGATGCTTGGACGGCCGGAACAGCCAGGCCAGGCGACCAGGCGCCTGGCGATCGATCAGCCGTTCCTCCTCGGCGAGATCGGCCAGCTTCCTCTGGCACTGCGCGAGTTCGGACTCGATCGTGGCGAGCCTCGCCATGGCGGCTTGCTGCGCCGCCTCGGCCGCTTCTGCCTTCGTCGCCGCGGTGCTCAGGATGTCCGTCGCATCCGACGACAGCATCTCGGTCGCGATGTCGGCTTGCTCCGTCAACACCGCGATCTGCGTCGACACGGTTTGATCCGCCTCGCGGAACGACCGGGCAGCAGCGGCGAAGGACGGGCCGTCGTAAGCGTCGATCCATTCGCGAATGGTCGCTACCGGGTCTCGCAGGGCGGGCTTGCGGCCCCGCTGCTCCACCCTGAAGAATACCCGATCCGCAAAATCCCGGCGGTTCGCGAACTTGCCCAGCGCGCAGGAAATCAAACCCCAGGGCGCATCATCGGGCTCGGCGGGTTCCTTGAGCCTCCCGTTTCCTTGCTGGACCACGACCTTGTGAGCGACCGGCCGCAGATAGCTGGTGTTCCTCCAGCCCTCACCGAGCGCCCCGCGTTTCGGCAGATCCTTCGAGATGTTCTCGACCGCCGTGTTGTTGGAGGAGCCGACAACCATCTCATGGCCGACGAGCTCGGGAGAAAGCTGACGGATCCAGGCCGGATCATCCGACCGCGCGAAGGCCGCACGGATCGAGGCGTTGATGAGGGTGTCGGCAACCGTCTCGAAGCCGGCCAGAGCGCGCGCCCGACGGACGATGATCTCTGCGATGATGTCGCCGAGCAGAGTGGTCTTCCCGGTGCCCGGCGGGCCGTTGACCGAGAACACGCCGTCGGAGCCGAGGCGTTCGAAGGCGGCGTTGATCGCGAATTGCTGCATCAAGCTCATGGCCTGTTCCGGCGTTCGCAACCAGCGCCCTGAAGGCTGATGGCCCGGATGCAGCATATCGAAGATCGCCCGACGTCCCGCCCCGGAGTAAAGGTCGATCCTCTCTGACGTCGGCGGATCGAGATAGGCGGCCAGGGCAGCCGGGACCTCGCCCCGGCGCAGCGCGGCCATCGCCCGATCCAGATCCCGGATGTAGAAGCTGTTCAGGATGTCGATCCCGGCATCCGTGGCGACGATCTCGTCATCGTCGCCATCGGTCGGCTTCTCACCGGCTTCGGCGTGCTCCGGGCCGGTCTGATCCGCCGCTCGGTGAGCCGGCTCTGATCTCTCCGAAATTCTCTTCTTCTTTGTTACGACCTGCAGCACGGCGGCGTCCGAGTGCTTGGGGGAAAAGCCGGCCCAATCCTGGAGCAGCCCGAGGAGGGAGATGAGATCAGAGCCGCTCAGTCCTGCTGGCTGCTTGTCACCCGCTTTCAGCAGCCGCTTGGTCTCGGCACCGCGCAGGCGCTCACCGAGGTCAGCGAAGGCATCGGCGCGGTTCTGGTCCGTCAGTGCGTCCCAGTCTTCATGGTTGGCGCGTCCGATCGCCCATGGCACCGTCGACACCGAGATCGAGTCGAGATCCGGCACGCCGCCTGGTGTCAGCTTCAGCCTGGCGAAGCAGGTGTCGCCTTCGGTGTCGGCACGTTCGGCGTCTTCGTTTTCCCCGTTCCCGGCGACCGCCTTGCTGCGGAGCCCTTTCGCGAGCTGGTCGATTTCCGCCTTGGCGAAGACCCCGAGATAGAGATTGAACCCGGCGATCTCCTCGTCTTCGCCGATGGAGACATCCCAAAGATCGAACGCGGTCTTCTTGGCCAGCGTGGCAGAAGCGACCGCAATGCACTCGCTTCTCTTCTCTTCGGTGACTTGCTTGAGGTCGAAGGGGATGAAGAACTCGATCCTGTGCCAGTAAGCCAGAATCTCGAGAAGCTTTGCGGTCTCGGCTTCGGCCATGGCTCGTCTCCGCTGGAGAGGGGGCTCGAGGGTCAGCGTGCCGTCACTTCCCTCACTGCCCGCCACTCTTCAGCACCAGCGGCGACAGGTCGGTGATCTGGTCCTTCACCGCCGCGACCAGCCCGGCCGGGCAGGCGGTGCCGACGCCGGACAGGCTGCATAGGCGCAGATCGTCGATGTCGGCCCCGCCTTCGGCGATCTGTGAAGACGACAGCGGCAGATGGGCCTTGTCATAGGCCGCCAGCGGCCAGATCCGGCGCGCGACATAGATCGCCTCGCGGCCGACGGCGATGTGCAGCAGCTGCATCTCGCCCTGGCCGTCGGCCTTGCGCCTGGTGCAGCCCAGCGCGGTGCGGACGGTCCCGGCCGGTCCGGTCCGGACCTGGCCCTGGACCACATCGTCGCAATCCTGCTTCAGGGCGTCCGCGCTCTCGCGGATGAAGTCGGCCGGGTCGCTGCTGCCCAGCCCGCCGATGCGGGTCACGGTGATGCTGCCGTCCGCAGCCGCGGCCGGGTCATCCTTGCGCCACTCGACCACGGTGGTGCTGCCCTCGGTGCCGGCGAAGCTGCGGGCCCAGCCGGTCGGCAGGGCCAGGGCCAGGATCTCGCCGTTGCCGCCGGGCAGGACCAGCGTGCTGCCCGTCTCCGCCGCGGCCGCGCCGGACGCCGCCAACGCGCCGAGCAGCGCCAGCGCCGCGCCTCGAACCATCATCCTCATCCTGCTTGTCCTACTCAACCTGCCTCGGCGGCGGGGACGACGAAGCTGTCCATCACCCGCTTCTCGCCGGAATGGTCGAAGGCGATGGTCAGCTTGTCGCTGTCGACGCTGCGGACCTCGCCATAGCCGAACTTCTGGTGGAACACCCGGTCGCCGATAGCGAAGGCGCGGGCCGGGCGCGGCCGGGACTGCACCTCGTAGCCGCTGCCCTCGATCACTGTCGGGGCGCGGCGCATGAAGCCGCCCTGCGGCGGTGCCGTCCACAGCCGGGTCGGCGCCGTCTCCGCGAAACGGCCATAGCCGGTGTCGCCGAAGCCGGTCTCGGAGGTGACCTCGACATGGGCGTCCGGCAGCTCGCCGACGAAGCGCGAGGGCAGGGCGGTCTGCCACTGGCCGTGGATGCGGCGGTTGGCGGCGGCCGAGACATAGGCGCGGCGCTTCGCCCGGGTCAGGCCGACATAGGCCAGGCGCCGCTCCTCCTCCAGGGCGGCGATGCCGCCGTCGTCCAGTGCGCGCTGGTTCGGGAACACCCCTTCCTCCCAGCCCGGCAGGAAGACATGGGCGAATTCCAGCCCCTTGGCCGCGTGCAGGGTCATCAGCGTCGCCTGCTCACCGGTCTGGCCGGCCTCGTTCTCCATCACCAGGCTGACATGCTCGAGGAACGCCTGGAGGGTCTCGAATTCCTCCAGGGCGTTGATCAGCTCCTTCAGGTTGTCCAGCCGGCCCGGGGCCTCGGGTGACTTGTCGGCCTGCCACATGGCGGTGTAGCCGCTCTCGTCCAGCACGGTCTGGGCCAGCTCGACCTGCGACGCCTGCTCCGACAGGCGGCGCCAGCGCTCGAAATCGCCCATCAGGGCGCGCAGCGCGCCGCGCGGCTTCGGCTTCAGCTCGTCGGTCTCGATCAGCCGTAGCGTGGCTTCGGTCAGCGCCACGCCCTGGGCGCGGGCGACCGTGTGCAGCAGCTGGACGGTGGCGTCGCCCAGGCCGCGCTTCGGCACGTTGACGATGCGCTCGAAGGCCAGGTCGTCATCCGGCTGCGCCACCACGCGCAGATAGGCGATCGCGTCGCGGATCTCCTGCCGTTCGTAGAAGCGCGGGCCGCCGATCACGCGATAGGGCAGGCCGAGAGTCAGGAACCGTTCCTCGAACTCGCGCATCTGGAAGCCGGCGCGGACCAGCACGGCGACCTCGCTCAGCGGCACCTTCTGCTGCTGCAGCCGCTCGATCTCGTCGCCGACCCAGCGCGCCTCCTCCTCGCCATCCCAGACGCTGCGGACGACGACGCTATCGCCGCCCTCCGCCTCGGTGAACAGGGTCTTGCCCAGGCGGCCCTGGTTGTGCGCGATCAGCCCGCCGGCGGCGCCCAGGATGTGGCTGGTGGAGCGGTAGTTCTGCTCCAGCCGGATCACGGCGGCGCCGGGGAAATCCTGCTCGAAGCGCAGGATGTTGCCGATCTCGGCGCCGCGCCAGGAATAGATCGACTGGTCGTCGTCGCCGACGCAGCACAGGTTGCGGTGCTTCTGGGCCAGCAGGCGCAGCCACAGATACTGCGAGACGTTGGTATCCTGGTACTCGTCGACCAGGATGTAGCGGAACCGGTCCTGATAGTCGGCCAGCACCTCCACATGCTCCTGGAAGATGGTCAGGTTGTGCAGCAGCAGGTCGCCGAAATCGCAGGCGTTCAGCGTCCGCAGCCGCTCCTGATAGGCGGTGTACAGCTGCAGCATGCGGCCCTGAGCCACCTCGCCGGCATCGGCCGGTTTCAGCTTGGCGGGGGTCAGGCCGCGATCCTTCCAGCGCTCGATCACGCCCAGCAGCACCCGGGCCGGCCAGCGCTTCGAATCGATGCTGTCGGCCTCGATCAGCTGCTTGATCAGCCGGATCTGGTCGTCGGTGTCGAGGATCGAGAAGTTCGAGCGCAGCCCCACCAGCTCGGCATGCCGGCGCAGGATGCGGGCGGCCAGGGCGTGGAAGGTGCCCATCCACCAGCCCTCGGTCGGGGTGCCGAGCAGGTGCGAGACGCGCTCACGCATCTCGCGGGCGGCGCGGTTGGTGAAGGTGACGGTCAGAACCTGGCTCGGCCAGGCCCGGCGGGTCGACAGGATATGGGCCAGGCGGGTGGTCAGCACCCGGGTCTTGCCGGTGCCGGCCCCGGCCAGCACCAGCACCGGGCCGTCCAGCGTCTCGACCGCCTGGCGCTGCGCCGGGTTCAGGTTCTGCAGATACGGCGGCTCGAAGCCGGCCGGCATGTTCCGGGAAAGTTCGACCATGCGTCTCCTATAGCATGACCGGGCTGCGTCGGAACCTTCGGCGTCCGGTTGACGCAGCCTGGAGGCGCGTCGAGGATCGCCGCGACCCGAACCGAGAGCCTGCCATGACCGACCTCGTCATCCGCCCCGCCGAGCCCCGCGACGCCAGGGAGATCCTGGCGATGATCACCGAGCTGGCGGTGTTCGAGAAGGAGCCCGACGCGGTGCTGGCGACCGAGGCCGACCTGCTGCGCGACGGCTGGGGCCCGAACCCCAGATTCGAGGCGCTGATGGCCGAGCGCGGTGGCGAGGTGCTGGGCTTCGCCCTGTTCTTCTCCAGCTACTCGACCTGGGAGGGGCGGGAGGGGATCTATCTCGAGGACCTCTATGTCCGCGACGCCGCCCGCGGCCTCGGCGTCGGCCGGGCGCTGGTGACCCGGATCGCGCAGCTGGTGGTCGAGCGCGGCGGCAAGCGGCTGGACCTCTCGGTGCTGACCTGGAACCCGGCGCGGGACGTCTACGAGCGGCTGGGCTTCGAGCACAAGTCCGACTGGACCGGCTACCGCCTCAGCGGCGACGCGCTGGCCGCGCTGGCGGAGAAGGGCTGACGGGCTACCGGTTCCGCTGCCGGAAGAACTCCAGGATGATGCAGAGGACCACCGGCACCAGGTTGAGCGCGACGATCGTCCCGGCCAGGCCGGTGCCGAGATAGAGGCCGAGCGACAGCGCTCCCTGGAACGGGTCCAGGCCGATGCCGTAGGACGGCGTGATCGACATCGCCGAGGCGCCGGCGACCAGGGTCACCGGCAGCCGCGCGATCATGTGGAAATGGTAGGCGACGCCGGCGGTGTAGAGGATCGGGATCTGGCTGGCCTGGACCAGCAGCGACAGGGCATAGCCGAGGCGGCGGCGATTCCACAGCAGGGCGCCGGCGGCGATGCAGAGCAGCATCAGCAGCGCCGCGGCCGCCAGGACCAGCCACTGCGTCACGGCGATGATCGCCGAGCCGTCGCGATAGATCCGCTCGCCGATCTCGGTCAGGCCGGCGATCCCGCCGACGATCTGGATCACCGCGATGACGCGGTCGAGGGGGAGGGCGAAGCCCCGGGGAGTGCGGTCGGTGCTGGTCATCGGTTGCTCTGTTCGCTCTTCGGCGGCCGCGCTATTCGCACAGCCCGATCGAGCCCTCGGCGCAGATCTTGGCGCCGTCGGTCCAGGTGGCGCCGGACAGGTCGGCGCCGCGGAACACGGTGCCGCGCAGCTCGGCCCCGGTCAGGTTGGCGCCGCGCAGCCTGGTGCCGACGAAACGGGCGTTGCGCAGATCGCTCTTGCTCAGGTCGGCGCCGGTCAGGTCGGCGTCGGTGAAGTCGGTGTTGGTCAGGCGCGCGGAATCCAGCTTGGCACCCTGCAGGATGGTGCGGATGAACTTGGCGCCATAGGCCTCGGCACCGGTCAGGACCGCCCCGTCCATCGTCGCCCGGGTCAGGCTGACGTCGCGCAGCTGGGCGCCGGTCAGGTCGACGCGGCTCAGGACCCGTCCGTCCTGCAGGCAGCGCCGCCAGTTCACCCCCGGCGCCGCGGCATCGGTGCAGCCGGCCCATGCCGTCGCAGCGGGGCCGAGCAGCAGGGCGACGGAAAGGGTGAGGGCCCGGGCGACTCGGGAACCGAGGGATGCGACCGACATGGCCGGACAGTCACCGATTCCCGGGACTCAGCGCAAGCGCGCCGACGTCACATGGATTTGCCGACCGGGCGGACGATCCGGCGCTGCCGCTCGCGGAAGGCGATGAACAGGCTGGAGCCGACGATCACCGCGGTGCCGAGCAGCTCGATCGGCGTCGGGAACTCGCCCCAGGCGAGGAAGCCGAGGCCGAGAGCGAAGACCAGAGAGGCGTAGTCGAAGGGCGCGATCACCGAGGCCGGGGCCAGCTGGTAGGCCTTGGTCATCAGGATCTGGGCGATGCCGCCCAGCACCCCGACCGCGACCAGGATGGGGATGTCGATCAGATCCGGCCAGACGCCGACGAAGGGCAGGGTGGCGGCCCCGACCACCGCGCCGGACAAGGTGAAGTAGAAGACGATGGTGACGTTCGATTCGGTGTCCGCCATCTTGCGGATCGAGACCATGGCGAAGGCGGTGGCCAGCGCCCCGGCGAGCGCGACCAGGGCGCCGAGCGAGACGCCGGTGGCGGGGGTCGGATGCACCACCAGCAGCACGCCGACGAAGCCGATCACCACCGCGCTCCAGCGGTAGATCCGGACCGTCTCGCCGAGCAGCGGGATGGCCAGGATGGTGATGAACATCGGCGCGGCATAGCCCAGCGCCGTCGCGGTCGCCAGCGGCAGCAGGCTCAGCGCGGTGAAGCCGCAGAACATCGAGACGAGGCCGGAGCCGGAGCGGCGCAGATGCCCGCCCAGCCGCTCGGTCTTCAGCACCCGGAAGCCGCCGAGGCGGTGCACCAGCCACAGCACCGGGATCATGGCGAAGAAGCTGCGGACGAAGACGATCTGCCCGACCGGGTACTGGTCGCCGAGCTGCTTGATCAGCGCCGACATGCAGGTGAAGAGGGCGGCCGAGGCCAGCTTGTAGCCGATGGCGGGCAGAATGGAGGCCGGGGCCGCTGCGTCGGCGGGCCCTTTCGGTTCGGCCTGGGAGATCGTCATCGGAAACGGGGCCCGTTGCGGCTCGATCGTTCCCCAAGACTTACGCGGGACGAATCGCCAGGGCCATGGCCGATCGCGCCGGGTCTGCCATGCATGTCGTTGGAATGGAGACGTCGGTTGGGCTCGCAGTCCGCGAACCCAACCGACGCGGTCGGTTTTACTCGCCCGTCCAGCCCTTGTAGTCGTTGACGTTGTCGCGGGTGACGAGGGTCGAGGGGATCAGGGTCGGGTCCTGAGCGGGCTTCTGGCCGTTGAGCAGGCCGACGCCCTCCTGCACCGCCTTGCGGGCCATGAAGAACGGGTCCTGGGCCGAGGATGCCTGGACCAGGGTGTTGCCCTTCAGCGCGGCGACGATGTCCGGCGCGCCGTCGACCGAGGTGATGATGATGTCGCTGCGGCCGAGCTGCTTGGCCGCCAGGTCGGCGCCGATCGCGGTCGGGTCGTTGATGGCGAAGACGCCGTCGATCTTCTCGAACCGGGTCAGCAGGCTCTGCATCACCGCCAGGCCGCCGTCGCGCGAGCCCTTGGCGTCCTGGTCGCCGGACAGGATCTTCAGGTCCGGCAGCTTGTCCCAGACGTTGTGGCAGCCCTTGACCCGGTCGGTCACGGCCGAGACCTGGGGGCCGTTGACGATGACGACGTTGCCCTTGTTGCCGAGCTTGTCGGCGATGTACTTGCAGGCGATCTCGCCGGCCTGGACGTTGTCGGTCGTCACCGTGGCGTCGGCGCCCTCGGCCGCGGTGTCGACCGCGACCACGGTGATGCCGGCCGCCTGGGCCTTCCGGATCGCCGGGCCGATCGCCTTCGGATCGCCGGGGTTGAGGAGGATCATGTCGACGCCGGCGGCGATGAAGTTGTCGATCTGGGTGAACTGCTTGCCCAGGTCGTAGTCATAGCCGACCGCCTGGACCTCGACATCCGGGTTGGTCTTCTTCGCCTCGAACTCCGCGCCCTTGGCCAGGGCGACGAAGAACGGGTTGCCCATCGAGCCGAGCGAAACGCCGATCTTCTTCAGGTCCTTGGCCTCGGCGGCGCCGACCGAAAGCGCCAGCGCGACGCCGGCGAGCAGGATGTGTTTCAGCACGTGGTTCCTCCCCTGGTCTGTGCGATGGAGCCGACGGGGCGACCAGAGATCCCGCCGGCGCTGGGAACCTCAGGTGCGGGCCGATCCCTGCAGGCGCAGCCGGTCGAGCGCGACGGCGCCGATGATGATCAGGCCCTTGATGATGTACTGCCAGACGTCGGGCACCCCGACCAGGATCAGCCCGTTCGACAGCACGGCGATGATCAGCGCGCCCACCAGCGTGCCCCAGATCGAGCCGATGCCGCCGACGAAGGAGGTGCCGCCCAGGATCACCGCGGCGATCGCGTCGAGCTCGTAGCTGGTGCCGAGCTGCGTGCCGTTGGCGGCGTAGAGCCGCGCGGCCGACATCACCCCGCCGAGGCCGGCGAGCAGGCCGGAGGCGCCGTAGACGAACAGCAGCACCCGCCAGACCTTGATGCCCGACAGCCGCGCCGCGTCCGGGTTGCCGCCGACCGAGTAGATGTGCACACCCAGCACCGTCCGCCGCAGCACCAGCCAGGACAGCACGATCACCAGGAAGGCAATGATCACCAGCCAGGGCACGCCGAACAGGGTGCCGTTGCCGATGAAGTCGAAGGACAGGGACGGGTTGAAGACGGTGGTGTCGCCGCCCAGCAGCCGGGCGATGCCGCGCACCGCGGTCAGCGAGCCGAGCGTGACGATGAAGGGCGGCAGCCGCAGGAAGGCGATCAGCACGCCGTTCGCCAGGCCGAAGGCCAGGCCGGCGAGCAGCCCGAACAGGATGCCGAGCAGCCCGAGATCCGTGAGCAGGAATTCGCCCAGCCCGAAGGGAAGGCTGAGCGTGAGATCGGGGATCAGCGACCCGATGACCGCGACCATGGCGGCGGCGGCCAGGATCGAGCCGACCGACAGGTCGATGCCGCCGGTCAGGATGACGAAGGTCATGCCGGCGGCCAGCACGGTGTTGATCGAGGCCTGCTGCATCACGATCGAGGCGTTCTGCCAGGAGGCGAAGCGGCCGTTCATGAAGTAGAAGGCGAGGCACAGCAGGATCAGCACCGGCAGCATGCCGACGGTCCGGATCAGGCCCTGGATCATCAGCCGGCGTTCGGCGTCGCGGTTGACGGCGGAGGTTGCGGCGTTGTCGGCCATGGATGACGATCCCTTACTGGACGGTGACGGGGTCGGTGATGCCGGTGGCGAGGGCCATGATCGCCTCCTGGGTCAGGGGGCGGCCGGAGGCGCCGCCGACCTCGCCCTCGATCCGGCCTTCGCGCATCACCAAGGCGCGGTCGGCGATGCCGATCACCTCCGGCAGCTCCGAGGAGATGACGATGACGCCGATCCCGGCCTTCGCCAGCCCGTCGATGATGCGGTAGATCTCCGACTTGGCGCCGATGTCGACGCCGCGCGTCGGCTCGTCGAGGATCAGGATGCGCGGCTTGGTCTCCAGGAGGCGCGACAGCAGCACCTTCTGCTGGTTGCCGCCGGACAGCGCGCCGACCGTGACCTCCGGGTTGGCCACCCGGATCTTGAGGGCGGCGATGGCGTCTTTCGCCCGGACCTTGGCGCGGGCGCGATCAAGGATGCCGCCGACGCCGGCATCGGTGCCGCAGACCACGAGGTTGATGTTGTCCTGCACCGACATGTCGAGGAACAGGCCCTGGCCCTTGCGGTCCTCGGTCAGGTAGGCGATGCCGGCGGCGATGGCGTCGCCCGGCCCGTGGGTCTGCAGCGGCTGGCCGTCGAGGCTGACCTCGCCGGTGGTCTTCGGCTCGGCGCCGAAGATCAGCCGTGCCAGCTCGGTGCGGCCGGAGCCGACCAGGCCGGCAATGCCCAGCACCTCGCCCTCGTGCAGCTCGAAGCTGCAGCCGCGCACCCGGTGCCCGTCGCCGATGTCGCGGACCGAGAACACCACCCGGCCGCGGCTCTGATGCGCGTCGTGCTCCTTCTTGTAGAAGCCGGAGATGTCGCGCCCGACCATCATCCTGACCAGCGCCTCGGCCGACAGGCCGTCGCGGTCCAGCGTGCCGACATAGCTGCCGTCGCGCAGCACCGAGACGCGGTCGGACAGCTCGTAGATCTCCGACATCCGGTGGCTGATGTAGATGATCGCCAGCCCCTCGGCTTTGAGCCGGCGGATCAGCTCGAACAGCCGGTCGGTCTCGCGCGCCGACAGCGCCGTGGTCGGCTCGTCCATCACCAGGATGCGGGCCTGGGCGTGGATGGCGCGGGCGATCTCGACCAGTTGGCGCTCGGCGATCGACAGAGTGCCGACCAGGGTGGTCGGGCGGAAGCCGGCGCCCAGCCGCTTCAGCACGTCCTCGCAGCCGGCCAGCATCGCCTTGCGGTCGACGAAGGGGCCGGATTTCGGCTCGCGGCCGAGATAGATGTTCTCCGCCACGCTCAGGTTCGGCGACAGGCTGAGCTCCTGGTAGATCACGGCGATGCCGAGCTGCTTGGCGGCGAGCGGCCCGTCGATCGTCACCTCGCGGCCATCGAGCCGGATGGTGCCGCCGGCATCGGCCTGGTAGGCGCCGGACAGGACCTTCATCAGGGTCGACTTGCCGGCGCCGTTCTCGCCCATCAGGGCGTGGATCTCGCCGGGGTAGACGGTCAGGTCGACCCGGGTCAGCGCCTTCACCCCCGGGAAGGTCTTGGAGATGCCGTGCATCTCCAGGATCGGAGCGGGGCTAGTCTGCGGCTGCAGCATGGTCGCGCCATCCTCTCTCGTCGGCGCTGCGGGTCAGGATCGAGGCCCGCGGCGAGAAGCTGAAGAACATCGGCAGGCTGGCGGCGCCGATGGCGCCGGCGTCGCAGCCGAAGGAGCCGTGCAGCAGGCGCGGCGGCTGGCCGGCCTCCGGCACGGTGGCGGCCAGCCGCGCCTGCAGCCGGCCGATCAGGGCGTCGATCAGCCCGTCGTCGATGTCGGCGTCGATGATCACGCTGCGCACCTCCAGGAGGGCGGTGGCGGACCAGATCGCGTCGGTCAGGGCGTCGACGCAGTCCCCGACCCATTCCGCCACCGCCGGCCGGCCGGCGGCGATCGCGGCCTTGAGGTCGGCGCGGCCATCGCCGGGCAGGCCGTGGAAGGCGAGGTGGCGCGACAGCGCGTTCAGCGAGGCGCGGGTCAGCAGAATGTCGCGGCCGTCGGCGGGGGAGGGGGCGGAGGCGAGGCGCCCCGGCCCGACCGGCAGCAGCGCCACGTCGCCGGCATTGCCGGTCGGGCCGCGCAGGCAGTCGCCGCCCAGCACCACGCCGCCGCCGATGGCGGGGCCGATGAACAGGTACAGGAAATCGTCGATGCTGCGGCCGATGCCGTAGAACAGCTCCGCCACGGCGGCGGCGGTGCCGTCGTTCTCGCCGAAGACGGGCAGGCCGGTCGCCGTCTCCAGCATCGCCGCGAAATCGACCGTGTCCCAGGCTGCGAAATCGGCCGGCGGCAGGTCCAGCTGGTGCAGCCAGGCGCCGAGATTGTAGGGCTGGGCCAGGCCGATGCCGGCCAGCTTCGGCCGGTCGGTCGGGGACAGGACAGCCAGCAGCTCCTCCACGTCCCGGCGGGCGATGCGCAGCGTCTCGGCGGGGGCGGGCAGGAGGCCGTCATGGCTGCGGCGGGCGATCACGGCGCCGCCGAAATCGATCAGCACCGCCTCCATGCTGCGCCGGTCCAGACGTACGCCGATGCCGTAGGCGCCTTTGGGGGCGAGCCGGTACAGGGTGGCGGGCTGGCCGCGGCCGCCGTCGTGGCGCTTGCCGAGCGAGACGATCAGCCCATCTCTTTCGAGTTGCGCGATGATGCCGCCGATCGCAGTGTTGGTCAGGTCGGCCAGCCGGGCCAGCTCGGCCTTCGACGCCTCGCCGGCGCGGCGCAGGGTCTGCAGCACCAGCCGCTCGTTGTAGCGGCGGAGCTGCACCGAATTCGTGCCGCGGCGGATGGCGGACGACCGTCGCACTTCCTGACCTTCCTCCTGGGCATCGGTTGATATTAATTGAACGCGATGGAATTAATCCCGATGCGCTGTCCTCGTCAAGGGACGGTTTCTCTCGTTCCTGCGTCGGGCTGCGACAGGAGGTTGCCGAGACGGCGAGCTCCATTGTCGATCAAGGCATACCTCTCGGTCACCTTGTCACGACACCTTCGGGCCGCTCGTGCAGCCTACTCCTCGAAGCGGCCCGTGGCGTCACGATCGCGGTCGTACCGTCTCGTGAGCGGAAACGGCGGCAACCAGGACTCCCGACGGACGATCCAGCTTTCGTAGGTCGGCATCCGCTGGTCGGGGGCATCCAGGGACCCCAGGTTGACTTCGATCTCGTCTGCGCTGCGAGCGAAAACGGAGGAACCGCAGCGGGGGCAGAAAAACCGCCCGGCATAATCGCGTGTCTCGCCATCGATCGTCACCGCATCCTGAGGGAACACCGCGGAAGCGCTGAACAGGGCACCGTGATGCTTGCGGCAGTCGAGACAGTGACAAAGGCCGACCCGGTATGGGCGGCCCGACGCCACAATCCGGACGTTGCCGCACAAGCAGCCGCCAGTGAAGCGGTCCATGCTGCACCTCCTCTGAAATCAAGCGGGCGGAATGGTTGCAACGAACGGCACTGTCATTGCAATGGCCCGCTGCGGGCGGCGCAGCGGCACGAATGTCGCGGTTCGCGGATGCGAACCCGGCCTATGCGGGGCCGGGCACTGGCAGCTCGGCGATCCGCCACAGGCCCAGCGCCTTGTCGCGATAGGCGCCGCCCTCCTCGGTGCAGCCCTCGACGATGACGCGGTGCGGCGCCGGCAGGCCGAAGGGCGGGCGCTTGAGGTTCAGCGGCCGCCAGTCGCCGTCGGCGATGGCGCGGTTGCCCTGCAGCTCCAGGAAGGTGGTGGTCAAGAGCCAGGTCGAGCCGGAGCGGCGGAGATTGGCGAAGGCGGCGGCGATGCTCTCGGCCGAGAGATGCACCAGGCAGTCGCGGCACAGCACGACGTCGGCCTTCGGCAGCAGGCCGCGCGTCAGGTCGAGGCGCAGGAAGCGGCGCCGGCCGGTCTCGCCGTACCGCATGATGTTCTTGGCGACCAGGTCGGCGACGATGTCGCCGCCGGTATAGGCGATGCCTTCGAGATCGGTCCTGCTCATCCAGCCGAAATCGCCGCAGGGCAGGTCGAGCAGCGAGGCGGCGCCGAGCTCGCGCAGCAGGGCCGGGATCGCGGCGCGCAGTGAGGCGGTGCCGTCCAGGCCGGAGCCGAGGCCCGATCGCGACTCCTCGGCGCCCCAGACATTGTTGCGCCAGATGTAGTCGAAGGTGTCGGCCAGGCCCAGCCCGGCCAGCGCCCCGGTGTGCCGGCGGTAGACGCGCTGGGCCAGGGCCTCCGGCCGGTCGGCGTCCGCGAGCGGCTTGGTCTCATCCGTCATCGCGGGCCTTTCAGGCGGCGCAGGCCTCGGCGCGGCGCGGGCGGATGCCGAGGAAGCGGCAGATCGCCAGAGTCAGCTCGGCCCGGTTCAGGGTGTAGAAGTGGAACTCCTCCACCCCGTGGGTCTGCAGCAGCCGGCACTGTTCGACCGCGACCGAGGCGGCGACCAGCTGGCGCGTGTCCGGCGTCTCGTCCAGCCCTTCGAACAGCATCTCCAGCCAGTCCGGGACGGCGGCGCCGCAGGCGCCCGCGAACTCCCTGGTCCGGGCGAAGTTGGTGATCGGCAGGATGCCGGGCACGATCGGCAGGCCGATGCCGGCCGCGGCGGCGCGGTCGCGGAAGCGCAGGAACGCCTCGGTGTCGAAGAAGAACTGGGTCAGGGCCCGGTCGGCGCCGGCATCGGCCTTGCGCTTCAGGTTGTCGAGATCGAATTCGGCCGAGGGCGCCGCCGGATGCGTCTCCGGATAGGCCGCGACCGAGATGTCGAAGGGGGCGATGCGGCGCAGCCCCGCCACCAGGTCGGCGGCATAGGCGTAGCCGTCCGGCCGCACCTCGTAGGGCGCGCCGCCGGGCGGGTCGCCGCGCAGCGCCACGATGCGGCGGATGCCGGCGGCCCACAGGGCGCGGGCGACGCCGTCGATCTCCTCGCGCGAGGCGCCGACGCAGGTCAGGTGCGAGGCGGTGGGCAGGCCGCTGCCGTCCTGGATCCTGGTGACGATGCCGAAGGTGCGGTCGCGGGTCGACCCGCCGGCGCCGTAGGTGACCGAGACGAAATCCGGCGCCAGCGGCGCCAGCCGCGTCACCGTTTCCATCAGCGTCGCCTCCGCCGCTTCGCTCTTCGGCGGGAAGAACTCGAAGCTGACGATCGGATCACGGCGGCCGATCTCGGCCGCGGCCGGATCGCGGCGGCCGGCTTCGGACACCGTGTTGGCGGGGGTGGTCATGCCGCGGCTCTCCGTTGCGCCGCCCGCCGGGCGGGCCAGATGGTGACGGTGAGGGGGGCACCGGGCAGATGCACCGGCGGTTCGGACTCGAAGCCGGCCCGCTCCAGCCAGCGGGCGAAGATGTCGTCGGGAAAGCCTAGCCAGCGATGGGCGTGCTCGCTGCGCAGGTTCTCGACATCGTGCGGCGCGAAATCGGCGACGAGCAGCCGGCCGCCGGGGCGCAGCACCCGCGCCGCTTCGGCGATCGCCGCAGCGGGGTCTTCGAGATGGTGCAGCACGTGGTGCACCAGCGCGACGTCGAAGGATTCGCCGGGCAGCGGCAGCTGGTACAGGTCGCCCTGCCGCACCTGGCAATGCCGCTGCAGCCCGGCGCGCTCGATATTGGCGCGGGCCACCGACAGCATCTCGCGCGACAGGTCGATGCCGACGGCGCGCCGCACCCGGTCGCCGAGCAGGATCAGCATCCGGCCGCTGCCGGTGCCGAGGTCCAGCAGGTCGCCGATCTCGCCGGGCGGCAGCAGGTCGACGATCGCCTGCTCGACCGCGCTGTCGGCGATGTGCAGGGTGCGGATCTCGTCCCAATGCGAGGCGTTGTCGCGGAAGTAGCCGGCGGCCATCTCGGCGCGCTGGCGCTTCACCGCCTCCAGCCGCTCCAGGTCCAGCCCGACCGTGGCGTCGGCGTCGGGGATCAGGTCGACCAGGCTGCGCGCCAGCTCGGCCACCGCGCCGGTCTCGGCCAGGCGGAAGAAGGCGAAGGTGCCCTCGCGGAACCGGTCGAGGAGGCCGGCCTCGGCCAAGAGCTTGAGGTGGCGCGACACGCGCGGCTGGCTCTGGCCCAGGATCTGCGTCAGGTCGGTGACCGACAGATCGCCATGGGCGCACAGCATCAGGATCCGAAGCCGTGTCGGCTCGGCCGCCGCCCTCAGCCCCTGCAGCAGACGCTCCACGACCTTCCGGCCTCCCGCTCAGCACCACACCGAGAGGCACGATACCAAACTCTCAGCAAGACATAAACATGTCTTTATGTGTTTGTGCGAGGAGGCTGGCTCTGCCCTACAGCGCCCCCATCCCGGTCAGCTCCCGCCGCGCCTGCTCCGGCGATTCGAAACGGATCGCGCGCATGCCGACGGCGCGGGCGCCGACGACGTTGTCCGGGTTGTCGTCGATGAAGATGCAGTCGGCGAGGGTGAGGCCGAAGCGGCTCTCCAGCAGCCGGTAGATCCGCGCATCCGGCTTCAGCAGCTTCTCATGGGCCGAGACGATGACGCCGTCGAACCAGCCCAGGAACGGCCATTTGGTCAGGGCCAGCGCGAACTTCTCGGCCGAGAAGTTGGTGATGGCATAGACCTTGTCGCCGCGGTCCTTCAGCCCCCTCAGGATCTCGACCGTGCCCTCGATGACATGGGGCACCATCTCCTCCCAGCGCTCGTCGAAGGCGCGGATCAGGGGCTCGTGATGCGGGAATTCGGCGACCTTGGCGGCGATCGCCTCGGTGAAGGGCGTGCCGGCATCCATCGACAGATTCCAGTCATGGGTGCAGACTTCGGTCAGGAACGCTTCCATCGCCGCCTCGTCCGCGAACAGCTTGCGATAGAGATGCCGCGGGTTCCACTCGAGCAGCACGGCACCGATGTCGAAGACGACGGTGGGGCGCCCCGAGGGCGGGTGTGACGAGGACATGGCAACAGGCTCCGCTTCGGGCTATGTGGATTCGCTGGTAGCACGCGGGGAAAGCCGACCCAAGCCATGAAGCTGCACACCTATTACCGCTCCTCCGCGGCCTATCGGGTCCGCATCGCCATGGCGCTGAAGGGGCTCGACTATGATTCGGTGTTCCATCATCTGCGCCGGGGCGAGCAGGCGGCCGAGCCCTACCGGTCGCTGAACCCGCAGAAGCTGGTGCCGGCGCTGGAGGGCGAGGGGGCGGTGATCACCCAGTCCCTCGCCATCATCGAATATCTCGAGGAAACGCACCCCAACCCGCCCTTGCTGCCGCCCGACCCGGCGGGCCGCGCCCGGGTGCGGTCGATCGCGCTGTCGATCGCCTGCGAGATCCATCCGATCAACAACCTGCGCGTGCTGCGCTATCTGCGCTCGCCGCTCGGCCATGACGAGGCGGCGATCGAGGAGTGGTACCGGCACTGGGTGGCGGAGGGGTTCGGCGCGCTGGAGACCCAGCTGTCACGGTCGCCGGAGACCGGCGCCTTCTGCCACGGCGCGATGCCGACCGTCGCCGATTGCTGCCTGATCCCGCAGCTCTACAACGCCCGCCGCTTCGACTGCGATCTCAACCCCTATCCAACGCTGCTCGGGATCGAGGAGCGGGCGGTGGCGCTGCCGGCCTTCGCCGAGGCGGCGCCGGAGCGCCAGGGCGACGCCGAAGCCTGAGGCCGATACCGGCGGCCCCGGGGGCGCGCCGAATCCGCCGGATGCGGCGGCAATGACGAGGGGCAGCATGACCACCGGGACGCTCGACACCAGCCCGACCGCCTGGTTCCAGGAGATGACGCCGCCGGAGCGGCGGACCTTCTGGGCCTGCTTCGCCGGCTGGGGCCTGGATGCGATGGACGTCCAGATCTACAGCTTCGTGATCCCGACCATCGTCGCATTGTGGAGCCTGACCAACGCCCAGGCCGGCCAGATCGCCACGGTGACGCTGCTCTGCTCCGCCGTCGGCGGCTGGGCCGCGGGCCTGCTGGCCGACCGCATCGGCCGGGTGCGGACGCTGCAGCTGACCATCCTGTGGTTCTCGGTCTTCACCTTCCTGAGCGGCTTCGCCCAGAGCTTCGAACAGCTCTTGATCGCCCGCGCCCTGATGGGCTTCGGCTTCGGCGGCGAATGGGCCGCCGGCGCCGTGCTGATGGGCGAGGTGATCCGGGCCGAGCACCGCGGCAAGGCCGTGGGCACGGTGCAGTCGGGCTGGGCCATCGGCTGGGCGGTCGCGCTGATCGTCAAGACGGTGCTGTTCCTGGCCTTCGACCCGTCCGTCGCCTGGCGCTACCTGTTCTTCATCGGCATCCTGCCGGCGATCCTGGTGTTCTTCCTGCGCCGCTTCGTCGACGAGCCGCCGGTGTTCGCCGAGACGCAGCGCCGGATCGCCGAGACCGGCGACCGGCCCGGGCTCCTGGAGATCTTCTCCGGCCCGGTCCTGAAGACCACGATCCTGACCTCGCTGCTGACCACCGGCGCCCAGGGCGGCTACTACGCCATCACCACCTGGCTGCCCAGCTACCTCAAGGGCCAGGGCCTGTCCGACATCGGCAGCAGCGGCTATCTCGCCGTGGTCATCGCCGGATCGTTCACCGGCTATCTGGTCGGCGCCTACCTGGCCGACCGGATCGGGCGGAAGAAGCTGTTCTTTCTGTTCTCGGCTTGCGCCATCGTCATGGTGTTCGCCTATACCAGCCTCGACCTGAGCAACGAGGTGGTGCTGCTGCTGGGCTTCCCGCTCGGCTTCTTCGGCTCCGGCTATTTCAGCGGCGTCGGCGCCTTCCTGACCGAGCTGTTCCCGACCCGGCTGCGCGGCTCCGGCCAGGGCTTCGCCTACAACTTCGGCCGCGGCGTCGGCGCCCTGTTCCCGATGCTGGTCGGCACTCTCAGCGCCGGCATGCCGCTGGGCCGGGCGATCGCGGTGTTCGCAATCGGCGCCTACGCCCTGCTGTTCGTCGCCGCGCTGGCCCTGCCCGAAACCAAGGGGAAGACCCTGCATGCCGACGGCTGACCCGCTGCCCACGGCTCCGCTGTGCCAAGCGCCCGACCCAGCGCCGCATCCGCCGCGCCGGATCGTCCTGCCGGCCGGGGCCTGCGACACCCACGCCCATGTCATCGGCGGGCCGCCCGGCTATCCGCTGGTCGCCAGCCGCAGCTACACCCCGCCCGAGGCGTCGCCGGAAGCCTATCTCGGCATGCTCGACGCCGTCGGCATGGCGCGCGGCGTGCTGGTCCAGGTCAGCGTGCACGGCACCGACAACCGGCTGATGGTCGAGACGCTGACGGCCAACCGGAACCGGCTGCGCGGCATCGCCGTGGTCGAGGCCGACGCGCCCGACGCCGAGCTGGCCCGGCTGAAGGACGCCGGCGTGGTCGGGCTGCGGCTCAACGTGCTGTTCGGCGGCGGCGTCGGCTTCGACCAGCTGGAGCGCCTCGGCGACCGCTGCCGCGAGCTGGGCTGGCATCTGCAGTTCCTGCTCGACGCGCGGACCTTGCCGGAGCTGGCGCCGCGGCTGGAGCGGTTGCCGGTGCCCTTCGTCGTGGACCACATGGGCCACATGCCGGTCTCCGCCGGCCTCGACCATCCCGGCTTCCAGGCGCTGCTGGGCCTGCTGCGTCGGGGCAAGGGCTGGGTCAAGCTGTCCGGCGCCTTCCGCGTCTCGACGGCCGGTCCGCCCTATGCCGACACCGTCCCCTTCGCCCGCGCCCTGGTCGCGGCCGCGCCGGAGCGGATGGTGTGGGGCAGCGACTGGCCGCATGTGGCCCATCCCGGCCCGATGCCGAATGTCGGCGATCTGCTCGACCTGCTGGCCGACTGGGTGCCCGACCCGGCCCGGCGCGACGCCGTCCTCGCCGCCAACCCGGCCCGGCTGTACGGCTTCGGCTGATCGGGCTGGGCACCAGGAGAAGGGCCGATGTGCAACGAGTACAGCTCGAAAGTGGACGCCGCGACCATCAACGAGGACTTCACGGCCGCGGGGGTCGATCTCCGTTCCCCCGAGGGCACGCCGAACATCGAGGCCCGGGACAGCATCAAGATCACCGACATGGCCCCGATCGTCCGTATGAGCGAGAACAGGGCGGGCGACCTGGTCCAGCGGCGCTGGAGCTGGCCGGGGCCGGGCGGCAGGCCGGTCTACAACTTCCGCTCCGACGGCCGCGAATTCGCCACCGGCCGCTGTCTGATCGTCGCCGACGGCTTCTACGAGTTCACCGACCCGGCGGATCCGGCGAAGAAGCGGAAGGACAAGTGGCTGTTCACCAGGGCGGGGGAGCCGTGGTTCTGCATCGCCGGGATCTGGAGAGCCGCCCCGGAGGTCGGCGAGGCCTTCACCATGCTGACCACGGCCCCCGGGTCGGACATTGCGCCCTATCACGACCGCCAGGTCGCCATCCTGGACCGCGCCGACTGGGTCGCCTGGCTGGACCCCGCGGTGTCGGCGAAGACCCTGCTGAAGCCGCTGCCGGCAGGGAGCCTGACGGTCGGGCAGGTCGGCTAGGTCTCCAGCAGCACCGACCCGCTGGTGCGGCCGGCCTCCAGCGCCCGGTGGGCTGCGGCCGCCTCGGCCAGGGGATGGACCGCGCCGATCAGCGGCCGCAGCCCGGCCTCGACCTCGGCCAGCACCTCGGCCGCGGCGCGCGGATAGACCACGGGATCGGGCAGGTAATGGCGCAGCACGCTGGGCCGGGCCAAGCCGATCGAGCGCGCCGGCCCCAGCTCGCCGACATCGATCGTCGGCAGGCTGCCGCCGACCTGGCCCAGGCTGGCGATCAGGCCGTAAGGCGCCATGGCGTCGAAGGTCCTGATCAGCGTGTCGCCGCCGACGCCGTCGATCGCCATGTCGGCGCCGCGCCCGCCCGTCGCCTCGCGCACCGCGGCGACGAAATCGGTCTCGCGGTAGAGGATCGCGTGGTCGACGCCATGCGCCTTCGCCAGCTCGGCCTTGCGGGCGTCGCCGACCGTGCCGATCACGGTGGCGCCGCGGCGCTTGGCCCATTGCGTGGCGATCACGCCGACGCCGCCGGCCGCGGCCTGGATCAGCACCGTGTCGCCGGGGCGCAGCGGCCGCACCCGCTCGAACAGCATATGCGCGGTCAGGCCGCGAACCAGCACCGCGGCGGCGACATCGAAGCCGATGCCGTCGGGCAGGCGGATGGCGCGGCCGGCCGGCAGCAGTCGGCGTTCGGCATAGCTGCCGGTCGGCAGCCCGGCATAGGCGATGCGATCGCCCTCGCGGAGGCCGGTCACGCCCGGCCCGACCCGCTCGACCGTGCCGGCGCCCTCGACGCCCAGCCCGGCCGGCAGGGCTGGCTGACCGTAGAGGCCGGTGCGGTGATAGATGTCGACGAAATTGACCCCGGCGAAGCGCTGCCGGACCAGGATCTCGCCTGGGCCCGGCTCGGCCAGGGTGACGGTGTCGAGCGACAGCACCTCCGGCCCGCCGGCGGCGTGGATGCGGATGGCGCGGGTGGTGGTGGACATGCGGCCTCCTCGGTTCGGTCGGCCGAAGATGGATCCTGTACGCTCCGTTCGGAAGTCCGGGAATTCGCACGCGATCCGTGCAAGAATGCACGGATGGAATGGGGTGACGTCCGCTACTTCCTGGCCCTGGCGCGGGCCGGATCGCTCTCCGCCGCCTCGCGCCGGCTGGGCGTCGAGCACACCACCGTCGCCCGCCGGGTCGACGCGCTGGAGGCGGCGCTCGGCACCCGGCTGTTCGACCGGCTGCCGCGCGGCTGGCGCCTGACCGCGGAGGGCGAGCGCCTGGTCGACGACGCGGTAAGGCTGGAGGAGGAGGCACTGGCCTTCGCCCGCCACGCCGCCGGCGGTGCCGGCGTCGCCGGCCCGGTCGCGGTCTCGGCCCCGCCCTTCCTGGCCAACCACTTCGTGGCGCCGCGGCTGGGGCCGTTCCTGGCCGCCCATCCCGGCATCGTGCTGACCCTGATCGGCGAGAAGCGGGCGGCGCTGCTGGGCCAGCGCGAGGCCGACATCGTGCTGCGCCTGTCGCGGCCGGCCGAGCACGGCGCCGTGGCCCGCCGGGTCGGCACCATGGCCTTCGGCCTCTACGCCGCGCCGTCCTATCTGGCGGGCCGGCGGCCGGAGGATTGGGTGTTCCTGGGCGATGACGACTCCTCGGGCGAGCTGCCGCAGCATCGCTGGATGCTGGCCTATGCCGGGCCGCGGCCGCTGGTGCTGCGCAGCAACGACATGGCGACGCTGCTCCAAGCCGCCCGCGCCGGCATCGGCATCGCCGCCTTGCCCTGCTTCGTCGGCGAGGCCGATGCCGGCCTGACCTGCGTCGAGGCCGATCGCGACGGCGTCGGCAGCCGCGAGATCTGGATCGGCATCCATGAGGACCTCCGTCGCTCCCCGCGGATGCGGCTGGCGATGGATGCGATCGTCGCGATCTTCACCCGCGAGCGCCGGCTGCTGGAAGGAGCTGCCTCGTAGGTTGGGTTCGCGGTGGCGAACCCAACAGTCCGAGCCGGCCGCGGGATGTTGGGTTCGCCGAAGCGAACCCAACCTACGCGCTGACGGCAGTCACACCCCCGTCGCGGCCCGCAGCGCCTGGTCGAGGTCGGCGATGATGTCGCCGACGGATTCCAGGCCGATCGACAGACGGATCACCTCCGGCCCGGCGCCGGCGGCCTTCAGCCCCTCCGGCGTCAGCTGGCGGTGGGTGGTCGAGGCCGGGTGGATGATCAGCGACCGGGCGTCGCCGATATTGGCCAGGTGGCTCAGCAGCTCGACGCCCTCCACCACCTTCACGCCGGCGTCGAAGCCGCCCTTGACCCCGAAGGTGAAGACCGCGCCGGCGCCACGCGGCAGGTACCGCTTTGCCAGCTCATGGTACTTGGACGACGGCAGGCCGGCGTAGTTGACCCATTCCACTGACGGATGGGTGGACAGGAACTCCGCCACCTTCTGCGCATTCTCGATGTGCCGATCCATCCGCAGCGACAGCGTCTCGATGCCGAGCAGGGTGAGGAAGGCGTTCAGCGGCTGCTGGTTGACGCCGAGGTCGCGCAGGCCGACGGCGTGGCCGTAGAAGGTGTAGGCCAGGTCGCCGAAGGTCTCGTGGAAGCGCAGGCCGTGATAGCCCGGCTCCTCCCCTGTCAGGCCCTTGAACTTGTCGGACTGCGCCCAGTTGAAGCGGCCGGAATCGACCACCACGCCGCCGATCGAGGTGCCGTTGCCGGACAGGAACTTGGTGGTGGAGTGGACGATGATGTCGGCGCCGTATTCGATCGGCCGGCACAGATAGGGCGTCGCCATGGTGTTGTCGACGATCAGCGGCACGCCCAGCTCCTGCGCCACACGGGCGATCGCCTCCAGGTCGCTGACCACGCCGCCGGGATTGGCCAGGCTCTCGACGAAGATCGCGCGGGTCTTGTCGTTGGCGGCGCGGCGGAGGTTGTCGGGGTCGTCGGCGTCGACGAAATGCGTGGTCCAGCCGAAGGCGCGCTTGAAGCTGTTGCCGAGCTGGTTGATCGACCCGCCATACAGCTTGTTGGCGGCGACGATCTCGGCCCCCGGCTCCATGAACGGGAACAGGGCCAGCAGTTGGGCGGCGTGGCCGGAGGCGGTGGCGATGGCGCCGACGCCGCCCTCCAGCGAGGCCAGCCGCTCCTCCAGCACCGACACGGTCGGGTTGGTCAGGCGGCTGTAGATGAAGCCCAGCTTCTGCAGGTTGAACAGCGAGGCGGCGTGATCGACATCCTCGAACACGTAGGAGGTGGTCTGGTAGATCGGCGTCTGCCGCGCCCCGGTGGTCGGGTCCGGCCGCGCGCCGGCATGGATCGCCAGCGTCTCGAAGCCCGGGCCGCTGCTGCTGTCGGACATCATCCTCACCCTTTTCGCTGAATTTTCGACGAGATCACGCGCGACGAGGTGCCCATCCAGCTCAGCTCGCCGTTCAGCCGCGCCCATTCGATCTTCGGGCAGCGGTTCATCACCACCTGGATGCCGGCGGCCTCCGCCTTCGCCGCGGCGGCGTCGTTGCGCACGCCGAGCTGCATCCAGATCACCTTGGGCCTGGCCGGCAGGGCCAGCGCCTCGTCGACCACCCCCGCCGCGGCCTCGCTGTTGCGGAAGATGTCGACCATGTCGACCGGCTGCGGCACGTCGGCCAGCCGGGCATAGACCGTCTTCTTCAGGATGGTCTGGCCGGCGACGCCGGGGTTCACCGGGACGACCTTGTAGCCCTTGCCCTGCAGATAGGTCATGGCGAAGTAGCTGGGCCGGTTCCAGTTCGGGCTGGCCCCGACCATGGCGATGGTCTTCACCCCGCGCAGGATGCCGCGGAGATAGCCGTCGTCGTAGCGCTCGTGGTCCATTCCGGTCTCAGCGTCCTTGCCAGACGGGCGGGCGCTTGGCGATGAAGGCGTCGATGCCCTCCTCGGCGTCGCGGGCCAGCATGTTCCGCACCATCACCTCGCTCGCATATTCATAGGCGCCCTGCAGCCCCATCTCGGCCTGCTCATAGAACGCCTCCTTGCCGATCGCCAGGGTCAGCGGCGACTTGGCCGCGATCTGCCGCGCCAGGGCCATGGTCTCCTCGGCCAGCCGCCCGGCCGGCACCACCCGGTTGACCAGGCCCAGCTCGCGCGCCCGGTCGGCGGTCACGGCGTCGCCGGTCAGCAGCATCTCCATCGCCGGCTTGCGGCCGACGGCGCGCGACAGGGCGACCATGGGGGTGGAGCAGAACAGGCCGATATTCACGCCCGGCGTGGCGAAGCGCGCTTCGGCCGCGGCGACGGCCAGGTCGCAGGTGGCGACCAGCTGGCAGCCGGCGGCGGTCGCCATGCCCTGCACCTGGGCGATCACCGGCTTGGGCAGGCGGGTGACCGCCAGCATCAGGGCCGAGCACTGGGCGAAGATGCGCTCGTAATGCTCGCGGCTTGAATCGGCGCGCAGCTCTTTCAAATCGTGGCCGGCGCAGAAGGCCGGGCCGGATGCCGCCAGCACCACGACCTTGACCGACCCGTCCTGGCGGATCGCCTGCAGCTCGGTCTCCAGCGCCAGCATCAGCGCCAGCGACAGGGCGTTGCGCGCCGCCGGGCGGTTCAGGGTCAGCACGGCGACGCCGTCGGCATCCTGCCTCAGCAGCGGGGCATCCTCCGCCGGAGAAGCGGCGGGCAGCGGGGCGGCGGACATGGCGGTTCCTCGGGTCCGGTCGGTGCGGCACGCACTCTACCGCGATGCCCGGCGGATGAAACAGGGCCGACGGCTTTTCGTGTTCACGGGCCGAGCCGCGTGCCCTAGAGTTAGGTCTGATTTCCTCGGCACGGCTCGATGAGGAGGGCGTCATGGCAACGTCGACTGTGGACCCGGCCCGCCCAGAGCCCTCGATCCCTCCCTCTCGCCCGACCGAGGCAGACGGGAACCAGGTCTCGGCTTGGCAAAGCGCCGTGGCGAGCGCGCGGACGGAGCATCAGGCGCCGAGGGCCGGGCCTGTCGGCGAGAAGCGGGCGGTCGATCCCTCTTCGATGAGCGTGCAGGAGATCCGGGACGCGTATGGCATCCCGGATCTCGCGGGGGACGGGATCCTCGACATCAAGGTGGATGGCGACAAGACGGTCGCGACCAAGGCGACGGAAGATTTCGTCCAGACGCTGCGGGACGATCTGAAGAACGGAAAGATCGCGAAGGATTCCGACGAGGCCAAGCTGCTCGATCTGATCGACGCCCAGGGCGCGATCGACAACGGCTACGAGCTCTACGGCTATGCCGAGGCCATCCAGTCCGGCTCGACGACCTACCGCGAATCCCAGTCCGATCCGACCAAGCTGACCGGCACGGACGTGAAGGATCTGCTCGACGAGGAGAAGGTCGCCGGTGCGATCTCCGACCTGATGGGCAAGAAGGGCATCTCGGATCGCTATGACAGCGCGTTGAAATCGGCTCTCGACGGCGTGCCGTCCGACACGCTCGATAGCATCAAGAACAAGACCCTGGAGGGATTGTTCTCCGATGGGAAATCGAACGCCAAGTTCGAGGACTACATCATCGCCTTGAAGGAGAAGGCCACCGGGAGCGGCGATGACGGGCTGGCCGACAAGATCGACAAGGAGGTCGGGAATTACTTCAGCGCGCTGAAATACTTCGATCCCGAAAAATACGCTGCGCGCAAGCAGGAGTTCGACCAGAACATGATGACCCATCAGCTCGATGGGTATGTCGCGGACCCCGAGACGGTGGATCCGGAGAACCTCGATGCGGGCCTGCGCCAGACGGTCGACATCTGGCAATCGGGCATCAATGGCGTCCTGGGGGCCGCCGACAAGGGAAGCAAGGCCTACAAGGAAGCCGAGGCCATCAACATGTACTTCTCCGACTTCAAGGGCATGACCGACAAGCTCGGCACCGAGGACATGGCCAGGATGAACCTGGCCCTGCGCACGGTGTGGCAGGAGCTGCAGCCGGTGGGCGGCGCTCCCACGACCGATCTGCAGTGGGGCCGGCTCAGGGAGGTCACCGACCAGGTCATCAGCGACCGGCTGGGCGGCCTTTCGGAGGATGCGCGGAGCTCATTCCGCAAATTCGTGGACGGCGGCGCCAGAACCGGCACGTTCGGCGCGCTGACCGGCGCCATGAGCTTCGTCAGCGGCGGCCTGCAGCTCGCCAATGGCGGGTGGAGCGACATGTCCGGGAACGAGAAGATCGCGGCGGTGCGCGATCTCATCGGCGGCCTGAGCAGCGCCAACGATTTCGCCAAGTTCGGCTCGAACCTCGTCAATATGGGAACCAAGTCGGACGCGACCGCCTGGCTCGGGCTGCTCGACGACAATTTCCCGGATATTTGGGGCAGCTCCTCGCACGTCGATTCCGATATCGCCAAGAAGGTCAACGA
Organism: Inquilinus sp. NPDC058860; assembly: GCF_042743185.1. Lineage (NCBI taxonomy): Bacteria > Pseudomonadati > Pseudomonadota > Alphaproteobacteria > Rhodospirillales > Rhodospirillaceae > Inquilinus > Inquilinus sp. NPDC058860. The sequence goes on from NZ_JBHYMS010000018.1 coordinate 122,161, forward strand.
GGCGGTGAAGACCGCCTCCGACAAGCTGGCGGCAGACGATGTCGGCCTCAGCCTGGGCAATCTGAGCGAGGCCGACCGCAAGGATTTCGACGACGCCATCTCCAAGCTCGGCGAACAGCTGGGGGCGTCCCCCGACGGGTCCATGGCCAAGAAGCTGGGCCGGACCTTCGTGCGGTTCATGGGCGGCGCCGGGCTCGATGTCACCGGCGGCGTGATGGACATCGTGACGGGCGTCCGGGCGCTGAAGAATGCCGACACGGCGCTCGAGAAGGCCGGCGCGGGGCTCAGCATCGGCGGCGGCTCGGCCACGACCGCGATGGCCGCCATGAACACCATCAAGATGTTCGCGCCGAACGGCTCCAACCTCGCCGCACGGCTCGGCGGCAATATCGGCGCGCGCGTGGTGCAGGGCCTGGCGATGGGCAGCCGCGTCCTCGGGCCCGTGCTCGGCATCGCCGGAACGGTCTTCGGCGTGGCCGGCGCGCTGATCGCCGAAGCCATCAACCATCAGAAGATGCAGAAGCTCACCGACTCCCAGGGAGAGTTCTTCCAGCGTCTCGCCGGCCAGGGGGTGACCGCCGGGGACTGGGGCGACAAGCTCGAATACGCCCGCTACGCCAGCTACATGTATGGCGGGCGGGACACGCCGGAGGACCAGTCCCTGTTCGCCTTCCAGAAGGACGAATGGGAGCATTTCCGGAGCACCGAGGGCGAACGCGGCAGCTCCCTCAACCGTTTGGCGCCCTACCTCCATCGCGACGGCAATCTGCGCGAGAAGAACCTGTTCGAGAAATATCTGTCCGGCGCGACGTCCCAGCCGGGGCCGCACGGCTACAGCTATCAGACGGACGACGCACGCCCCTTCGGCGATACCGACATGGATGCCGGCGGCTACGACTCGGTCAATGATTACTTCAGGATCAATGTCGCGCGCACCTACGATGCCGAGTTCTATAAAGCGAACCAGGCAAAGATGGAGACGATCATCGAGCGCTGGGACGAATGGAACGGCAAGGACTCGATCGTCAGCGAGAAAGATTTGAAGAAGATCGTCGCCGATACGGGGAAGAGCGAGGAAGAGAAGGCGGCTGCGCAGTTCCTGCTCGACAACAACGACTTCCGCCATGCGCTCGATGCCATCCGCGAGGGCGGCTCGTCGGACAGCAAGATCAGCTCGAAGGACCTCAACGCCTGGCTCGCGCAAGTCGCGCCGGACAGGACTGTGTAGAGCCCGCCCGGCCACCCGCGTCAGGGGTTGCGGCGGCCGCCGCGCTCCGCCCTACTGGCGGAAACCGGAGGGGAGGGCGGCGATGCAGCCGGCGATCGAGGCCGAGACCGTGGAGGCGATCATCCGCGAGGGCGTGCCGCTGATCGGCGCGTTCGGCGTTACGGTCGCGGCGCTGGGGGCGGGCACGGCGAAGCTGGTGATGCCCTGCCGCGAGGATTTCGTCCGGCCGGGCGGCACCATCACCGGCCCGGCCCTGTTCGGCCTGGCCGATGTCGCGCTCTACGCCGCGGTGCTCAGCCGGATCGGCCGGGTCGAGCTCGCGGTCACCACCTCGATGGCGATCAACTTCCTGCGCCGCCCGGCCCTGGTGCCGGTGATCGCCGAGGCCCGCCTGCTCAAGCTCGGCAAGCGCCTGGCCTATGGCGAGGTGCTGCTGTTCTCGGAAGGCGAGGACGAGCCGGTGGCCCATGCCACCGGCACCTATTCGATCCCGCCGCGCGGATGAAGCCCGCTACAACACGAAGTCTCCGGCCTTGAGGGCGATGACTCCGGTCAGCGCGATGTTGAAGTCGGAGACGCCGTCGCCGTTGATGTCGCCCCCGATGACGGTGGTGTTGCCGGACGTGGCATAGCGCAGCTGCCCGGCGACGTGGCCGAAGGCGGCCGTGCCGATGAAGCTGAAGGCCTGGTCGCCGGCGGTCGCCGATCTGGCATCGATGGCCGACAGGTCGATCCTGTCGCCTTGCGACCGGCTGAAATCGGTGATCCGGTCGGCGTTGGCGCCGAGACCGCTGTGCGATCCGGCGGAGAAGGCGAAGCGGTCGGCTCCGGCGCCGCCGGTCAGGACGTCCCGCCCGGCCCAGCCGTTCAGCACATTGGCGCCGCTGCTGCCGGTGATGGTATCGGCGCCGGCCGAGCCGACGGCGTTCTCGATGCTCGTGTAGGTGTCCCCGAACGCCTCGCCGGACGTCCCGACCCGGGTGCCCAGATTGACCGTGACGCCGGCGGCCGCGGTCGCGTAGGAGGCGGTGTCCAGCCCCGCGCCGCCGTCCAGGGAATCGGCGCCGGCGCCGCCGCGCAGGACGTCGTTCCCGCCCATGCCGCGCAGCGCGTTGGCGCCGCCGTTGCCGGTCAGCAGATCCGCCCCCTGGCTGCCGTTGAGGTTCTCGACGCCGAAATAGGTGTCGCCCTGGGCATAGCCGCCGACGCCCTTGCCGGTCGCGAGGTTGGCGGTGACGCCCGTGCTGCTCTCCGAATAGGTCGCGATGTCGGCGCCGTTGCCGCCGTCCAGCCGGTCGGCCCCCGACCCGCCCCGCAGGATATCGTCGCCGTCGAAGCCGTAGAGCCGGTCGCTGCCGGCCATGCCCCACAGGGTGTTGTCGCCGGACCCGCCGGCCATATAGTTGGCGAGGGCGTTGCCCGTGCCGGAAAGGTCGCCGTATGTCAGCATCAGGTTCTCAATGGCCCCGAACCCGACGAGCGAGAGCGAGACGGAGCTTTCGATCCCGTCGGTGCCCTCGCCGGCATATTCGATGATCTGATCCAGAAACACGCCGGTCGGGGAGAAGTCTTGCGCGCCGATGACATAGACATCGCCATCGGCACCCCCGACGAGATAGTCGATCCCGGCGCCGCCGATCAGCCGGTCGGATCCGGCATCACCATAGAGCCGGTCGTCGCCTGAACCGCCGGCGATAACGTCGTTGCCCTCCTCACCGGAGCAGTAGTCCTGGTCATCACCGGCATCGAGCGTATCGTTTCCATCGCCGGCCCGGAGATCGTCATCTCCCGAACCGCCGTAGATTGTGTCGTCGCCTATGGCCCTGCGATCGACGAAATCGTCGCCCGAACCGCCGTCGATGTAGAATTTGCCGTCACCATAGGCGCCGAGATAGTCGTTACCAGTTCCGCCGTAAATGTAGCTGGTCAGACCAGTTAGGACTTTGTGGCTGATGGAAATATAGTCATCTCCTGCGTCTCCGGAGTAACTTCCATTGTCGCCCCGAGCATCGTAGATGTAGTCGTCGCCGTAGCCGCCGGAGAGCTGGTCGTTGCCGCTGTAGCCGTCGAGAACATCGTCGCCGTATCCGCCGTAGAGCTTGTCGTTGCCGTCATTGGCGTCGCCGTAGGAGGTGCCGCCATCCAGGTTGTCGTCGCCATAGCCGCCATAGATCGTGTCGTCGCCGAGGTCACCGTAAAGGGTATCCTCGCCGTAGCCGCCATCGATCGTGTCGGCGCCGGAATCGCCCCGCACGAAATCGTTGTCGCCATAGGCGTAGATCTCATCGTCGCCGATCGTGCCGTTTATGGTGTTCTTTTCGCCGTCGCCATAGATTGCCATGTCAGCCTTCCCGTCTGCCTGGTTCCTGCCGTGGATCCGATCAGCTTGCCTTGACTTGGCCGCGGCGGCGTCATCCGAACCGTGGATGCGTACCCACGGGAACGGCACTATCCTGCCGGGTTTTCACCGGTCCGCGGATTTCGGGGCTCGCGGTGCTTCGGGGCGGGCATGCTGGCCGAGGCGGTTTCCTAACCTCCAGAGAGGTTATGGCAGGTTGCCACAATCCGGTCCCGAGGATTGCCATCTTCCGCTTGTCTTTTGGCCGCCTTTGCACGTTCGCGTGATTTCATGGGGCATTCGGGGCGAGCATGTTGGCGGAGGCGGTTTCCGGAGCGGTCGAGCGCATCTATGACGCGGCCCTGCGGCCGGGAGGATGGGCGGACGGCCTCGAAGCCGTGCGCGGGCTGGTCGGGGCCGGCCACGCGGTGTTGCTGACTCGGGAGGCGGGGCGGCCGGCCGCCGGGCTCGCCGTCGGTGTCGACCGCGCTTCCCTGGACCGGCTGGTGCAGGCGGCCGGCAGCGGCGGCCCGGCGGAGGCCTGGCTGCGGGCGATCCCGGCGGGGCGGGTGGTGGCGTCGTCCAGCCTCATGGCCGATGCCGAGTTCCTGCGGACCGAGATGTACAACGAGATCGTCCGGCCGATGGACGGCTTCCGTGCCGGCGTCTTCGCCTGGCGCGGCCGGGTGCGGTCGCACACCGTCGCGGTCTGCCGGCCGCCCCGGCTCGGGGATTTCGCGCCGGCGGAGCTGCAGGCGCTGCAGCTGGTGATGCCGCATTTCGCGGCGGCACAGCGCCTGCGCCGGCGGCTGGCCGCCAGCGAGCTGCTGGCGGCGGAGAGCCGGTCGGTGCTGGAGGCGCTGGACAGCGGCGTGATCCTGGTCGATTCCGACTGCCGGCCGTATTTCGTCAACGGGCGGGCGGCGGAGATCGCCCGGCGGCATCGCGGCCTGCGGCTGTCCTCGGCCGGGGTGGCCGCGGCGCTGCCCGCCGAAACCGCCTTCCTGCGCCAGCTGGTGGCGGCGATGTCCGCGATCGTGGCGCGACCGGCCGACGCCGCCCTGCCGCGATCCGCCGCCGCCTCGGCCCGGCTGTGCCTGTCGGATCCGGAGGGCGGCGCGCCGCTGGTGCTGACGGTCGCGCCCGTCACCGCCGTCGATCCGGCGGACGGGCGCTGCGGCCCGGCGCGGGCGGCGATCTTCCTAGCGGCGCCGGACGCCGCCCGGTCGGTCGACGAGCGGGCGCTGATCGCCGCCTTCGGCCTGACCGTGCGGGAGGCGGAGGTGGCGGCGCGCCTGGCCTCCGGCGCGACCATCGGCAGCCTGGCAGAGGAATGGGGCATCAGCGCCAACACGGTCCGCGGCTATCTCAAGGCCGTGTTCGACAAGACCGGCGTCCATCGCCAGGCCGATCTGGTCCGGCTGGTGATGCAGGGCTTCGCCGCGGCCTGATCGCCGGCATGGCGCCGAATGGCCAGCGATTCTGCGGCCTACGGCAAAGGTATCGAAATACCGTTGTCCTAAGTCTCTGTCGGATCTCTGCTTTTTTCCATTGACGCCGGCGGGCCGGACGCGTAGATAGCCGCGTCTCGCCGGAACCCCTCCCCAGGGGCGCCCGGCGGCATCCGTTCCCGACCCTCGATCAAGGGCCCGTCATGAAGACATATTCCGCCAAGCCCGCCGAGGTGGAGAAGAAGTGGATCGTGGTCGACGCCGACGGCGTCGTTCTCGGTCGGCTCGCCAGCATCATCGCGATGCGCCTTCGCGGCAAGCACAAGACCACCTTCACCCCTCACGTCGACACCGGCGACAACGTGATCGTCGTCAATGCCGAGAAGGTCCGGCTGACCGGCAACAAGCGCCAGGACAGCATCTTCTACTGGCACACCGGCTATGCCGGCGGCATCAAGGGCCGGTCCAAGGGCCAGATCCTCGACGGCGCCCATCCGGAGCGCGTGATCGAGAAGGCGGTCGAGCGCATGATCACCCGCGGGCCCCTGGGCCGGAAGGTCATGGGCAACCTCAAGGTCTATGCCGGTGCGTCGCATCCGCACGAGGCGCAGCAGCCCGAGGTGCTGGACGTCGCTGCCATGAATCCGAAGAACAAGAGGTAAGGCCGTGGCCGATCTGCAGTCCCTCTCCGATCTGAAGCCGACCCTCGAAGGCGCCGTGGCCGAGGCCGCGCCGGTGGAGCCGAAGCGCGACGCCCAGGGCCGCTCCTACGGCACCGGCCGCCGCAAGGACGCGGTCGCCCGCGTCTGGATCAAGCCCGGCAGCGGCAAGGTCACGGTCAACGGCCGCGACCAGGAGATCTACTTCGCCCGTCCGGTGCTGCGCATGCTGCTGAAGCAGCCGTTCGAGGTTTGCGACCGGGCGAACCAGTTCGACGTCGTCTGCACCGTCACCGGCGGCGGCCTCTCCGGCCAGGCCGGCGCGGTCCGGCACGGCCTCAGCCGCGCCCTGGTGGCCTATGAGCCGGGCCTGCGCGGCGCGCTCAAGGCCCACGGCTTCCTCACCCGCGACCCGCGCGTGGTCGAGCGCAAGAAGTACGGCAAGGCCGGCGCCCGCCGGAGCTTCCAGTTCTCCAAGCGCTGATCCGGACCGCTTCGGATCCATTGTTCGGAAAGGGGCGCCTTCGGGCGCCCCTTTTCCGTGTGCGCCAGGCATGGCGCGAGGTGCGAGAGCACCGAGAGCCGGGAGTGGTGCCCCGGTTTGTGACTTGGAGGTGAGAGTCCTCTGCGGGCCTT
>NZ_JBHYMS010000019.1:0-12728 GCF_042743185.1 Inquilinus sp. NPDC058860
GCCGCCTCAACCGCGCCTCATGAACCGCCGTGTACGGAACCGTACGCACGGTGGTGTGGGAGGAGGGCCGCCGTAAGGCGCCCTCCTACCCGATCACGCCAGCAGTGCCGCCATCACCGCCCGGTAGCGTGCCGCCACCGCGGCTTCGTCGGCGTGGCGGCCGTCGCGGACGCGCCAGCGGCCGCCGGCCATGACGTGACGGATCGGCGAGTCGTTGCCGGCGAAGACGAAGCTGTCGAGCAGGGTATCGCCGCGGCGACCGATCAGCGCCGGATGGTCGCGGTCGAGCACGACGAGATCGGCTCGTGCGCCGGCCTCGATCCGGCCGGTGGCGCGGCCGACCGCGCGGGCGCCGCCGTCGATCGCGGCCTGGAACAGCGTGGCGCCGACCGAAGGCCGGCCCGGCCCTGCAGCGACGCCGCGCTTCCGGTGCGACAGGCGCTGACCGTATTCCAGCCAGCGCAGCTCCTCGATCACCCCGACCGAGATATGGCTGTCCGAACCGATGCCGAGCCCGCCGCCGGCGGCGAGATAGGGGGCGAGGGGGAACAGTCCGTCGCCGAGATTGGCCTCGGTGGTCGGGCACAGCCCGGCGACCGCGCCGCTGGCCGCGAGATCCGCAGTCTCGGCCTCGGTCAGGTGGGTGGCGTGGACCAGGCACCAGCGGTTGTCGACCGCGGCGTGGCCGAGCAGCCATTCGACCGGCCGGGCGCCGCTCCAGGCCAGGCATTGCTCGACTTCCTTGACCTGCTCGGCGATGTGGATGTGGATCGGCGCCGCCGGATCGGCCGAGGTCATGCCCGCCACCGTCGCCGCCAGCATCTCGGGCGGCACCGCGCGCAGCGAATGCGGGGCGACGCCGATGCGGACATCCGGGTCGCCGGCATGGTCGGCCCGCAGCCGGCCGACGATGTCGAGAATGCCGTCGACGTCGTTCAGGAAGCGGCGCTGCCCGTCGCCGGCCTTCTGCCCGCCGAAGCCGCCGGCGGCGTAGAGCACCGGCAGGTGGGCGATGCCGATGCCGGTCGCCTTCGCCGCCGCGATCGCCCGGCGCGACAGCTCCGCCCGGTCGGCATAGGGGGTGCCGTCCGGCTGGTGGTGCAGGTAGTGGAACTCGGCCACGCAGGTGTAGCCGGCCTTCAGCATCTCGACATAGAGCTGGGCGGCCACCGCTTCGACCTGGGCGGGGTCGAGCACGCGGACGAAGCGGTACATCTGCTCGCGCCAGCTCCAGAAATCGTCGCCGGGGCCCGACGCGGTCTCGGCCAGGCCGGCCATGGCGCGCTGGAAGGCGTGGCTGTGCAGGTTGGCCATGCCCGGCAGGACGACGCCCGCGACCGGTTCCGCATCCCCTCGCGCTGCCGCGGCCGAGACGCCGGCGATGTCGCCCCTGGCGTCGACCTCGATCAGGACGTTCTCGGCCCAGCCGTCGGCCAGCAGGGCGGTCTCGGCGAAATAGCGCGTGGTCACGATGATCCCTTCTTCCTTCCCTGCAGCCTCTGGGTGAGGTCCGACGGCGCGACATAGGCCTTGCCGCGCCCGACCTGGCGCTTGCGCAGCAGGCCGGCTGCGAGCAGGTCCTCCAGATCGGCACGCGCCGTATGATAGCTGACGCGATGCTTGTTCTTGTGTCCATCGACAGTGACCTGCGCGCCGGGTGACCGGGCGCCCGTCTTGAGGACGTCGAGCTGGCGATGGTTGAACCGGCCCTCGTGGGGGGTTCCATCGAGCCAGGTCTCGACCAGCTCGATCTCCCGGGCCTTGCGGGTGAGATAGTTCTGCAGACCTTCGATGGCGAGCCGCACCACCTTGGTCTGGTTGAACAGGAAATAAGTCAGGTCGTTCTCGTCCAGCTCGCTGTTCAGATAGGCCTTGGCGTATTGCACCGGCGACCTGCGGATGATGCTGGAGATGGAGATGAACTCCATCAGCCAATACCTCTGCCGCAGCATGGACCAGTAGAACAGAGCCCGTGCGGTCCGGCCGTTGCCGTCGACGAAGGGGTGGTCGTAGCCGATCATGAAGTGCAGGATGATGGCCCGGACCACCGGATGGATGAACTTGTCCGGCGGCGGGTTCAGGTCGTTGGCGAAGGCGCAGAGCGTGTCGAGCCGCTTCGGCAGCGTGTCGGCCGCCGGAGGGATGTGCAGGACTTCGCCGTCGCGCGGATCGACGACCTTGACGTCGTCCTCCGCCCGCCTCAGCCGACCTGCCATCTCCGGTTTCTCCAAGGTTCCTTCCGTGACGATGCGGTGCAGGTCCAGGATGACGGCCGGTGTCAGTGGCTGGTTGGCGTGCTCGCGAACGAACTCCATGGCGCGATAGTTGTTCAGCACCATGTGTTCCCCGAGGCTGCGCGGCTCGCGATGGTCGCGGATCATCTCGCGCGCCGCCTGTCGGGTCGTGGCCGCGCCTTCGAGGACGGAGCTGGCAAAGGCTTCCTCGATCAGCGAGGTCATGATGTAGCGATCGCGCTGGGCGCTGGTCGCGGCGGGTGTCTCTGTCAGGATCTGGCCGCTGCCCTGAGTGTCGATCCAGTGAAGTCCGGATCGCAGGATCGGTGGTTCGCTGAAACAGAAGCGTTTGCCGGCCTTGTCGAGAAGGGGCAGCATGGTGCGGCTGTTTCGCCGCGCCCAACGCATGGCGAACCACCAGTCCTCGGTAGACAGTCCTGAAGGCGGCTGGCGGAAGCGAGCCTCGTCCCACGAGAGGTACTGACCATCGGATGACACCATGCCGACACCAAACAGCAGCTCTAGAGATTCCAAATCTAGACGGCCGAGATGCTCGTCGACAGAGGGCGGTGGTGAAACGCGCATGATGATGTTTTATAGCAAAACTCAAATTATAAAACATCTGCTTTGACGGAGAGCGGTATGTGGGATCGGCTGTGGATCAATGCGCGGCTGGCGACCATGGAGGGCGACGGCTACGGCGCCATCCCGGAAGGGGCGATCGCGATCGAGGGCGACCGCATCGCCTGGGTCGGGCGGCAGGCGGACCTGCCCGGCGCGCCGGACCGCCTGGCCGCGGCCGTGGAGGATGCCGGCGGCGCCTGGGTCACGCCCGGGCTGATCGACTGCCACACCCATCTGGTCCATGGCGGCGACCGGGCCCGCGAATTCGCGATGCGGCTGCACGGCGCCGGCTATGAGGAGATCGCGCGCGCCGGCGGCGGCATCGTCTCGACCGTCGCCGCCACCCGCGCCGCCGGGGAGGACGAGCTGCTGGTCTCGGCCCGCAAGCGGCTCGACGCGCTGGCGGCCGAAGGCGTGACCACCGTCGAGATCAAGTCCGGCTACGGGCTGGACCTCGCGACCGAGGCGAAGATGCTGCGCGTCGCCGGCCGGCTGGGGCAGGAAAGCGGCCTGCGGGTGCGGCGCAGCTTCCTCGGCGCCCATGCCGTGCCGCCGGAGGACCGCGACCGGCCCGACCGCTATCTCGACCGCGTGGTCGAGGAGATGCTGCCGGCGATCGCGCGGGATGGCCTCGCCGACGCGGTCGACGCGTTCGGCGAGAGGATCGCCTTCTCGCCGGCGCAGGTGGAACGCGTGTTCCGTGCGGCCAAGGCGCTCGATCTGCCGGTGAAGCTGCATGCCGACCAGCTCTCGGACCAGGACGGTGCCGCGCTGGCGGCCCGGTTCGGCGCGCTGTCGGCGGACCATCTCGAATACACCAGCGAATCGGGGGCGAAGGAAATGGGGCGGGCCGGCACCGTCGCGGTGCTGCTGCCCGGCGCCTTCTACTTCCTGCGCGAAGCCCAGCTGCCGCCGGTGGCGGCGTTCCGGCGGCACGGCGTGCCGATGGCCCTGGCCACCGACAACAATCCCGGCACCTCGCCGGCGACCTCGCTGCTGCTGATGCTGAACATGGGCTGCACCCTGTTCCGCCTGACGCCGGAAGAGGCGCTGGCGGGCGTCACCCGCAACGCCGCGCGGGCGCTGGGCCTGGCCGGGGAATGCGGCCGGCTGGCCCCGGGGCTCGCGGCCGACCTGGTGCTCTGGGACGTGGCCGATCCGGCCGAGCTGTCCTACCGCATCGCCTACAACCCATGCCGCGCGATCATCCGCGCCGGCCGGCCGGTCTGATCCGGCGGCATTCCTCCGATACGCCGGTATTCTGCCGACTCGATGCTTTGTGCTAGAAGCCTTGCATTCGATTGGCGGGGAAGCCGGTTACGCTGGTGAGGGGATTCGGTCGGATCGCGGGGCTCGCGACGCTCCTGCTCGGCTTGGCCGCGGCGGCGCGGGCAGAGGAGAGCTGCACGCCGCATATCCTGGCGATGGAGGGTGCCTTCGGCATCCCGCGCGGCATGCTGCTGGCGATCGCGCAGACCGAATCGGGCGGCAAGGGCGATCCCTATCCCTGGGCCCTCAATGTCGGCGGCACGCCGATGTTTCCGGGCAGCCTGGCCGCCATGAAGGCCGCGATCGAGGACAACGGCGGCGGCGAAAGCCCCAATATCGACGTCGGCTGCATGCAGATCTCGCTGCGCTATCACAAGCAGACACTGCCGGACTACACGCTCATCTTTCAGCCACAATACAATGTGATCTACGGCGCGTATTTCCTGCGGCGGTTGTTCAATCAGTACGGAAATTGGCTGGAAGCGATCGCGCATTATCATTCGAGCAACCCGGACCGGCAGTTCGCCTATGCCTGCCGGGTCCTGGAACGGTTGAAGAAAATCCGCGGCCAGGGGGAAAGGCCGATCGAAGTCTGTGTATCCGGTTGAGAGGCGCAGGGGTGAATTCCGGTTTTCTTTGCCCGCCAGATCGTCCAGAAGAGGGGATATTGGGGGGCGTTGGCTCGATCAGCGCCGCGATCGGGCATTTGCGTGAAGCGGGGGACTATGAAGCCTGTGCATAGTGAACGTCGCCGCGACGAGCGGGGCGAGGGGCGCCGACTGCGATGGACCCTTCGTTATGGCATCGGTCCGGCTCTCCTGGCCTGCGGCGTTCTGGTGCTGACTCCGGTCGCCGGCCACGCCCAGCTGAACGCGCTGGTCGACCAGTTGCAGCAGCTCGGCATCAGCCCGTCGCAGCTGCAGCAGCAGGGCGTCCAACCCGACGGCACGACGATCCCGAGCGGACCGCGCGTCCCGTCGACGACGCCCGCACAGGTCACGGAACCCGCAGTGCTCTCGCCGGGCCTGCCGGGCTCGACCGTCACCGCCGCGCCCGTCTCGCGCATCGAGGCCGACTACCAGCGGCGTCTGAGCAGCGACATCGGCCAGTTCGGCTATGACGTCTTCGGCGGCGGGGCGGTGGCGAGCCAGGTGGTCAGCGGCGCGGTCAGCGAGAGCTACATCGTCGGCATCGGCGACCAGATCGTGGTCACGCTGCGCGGCCAGGTGAATCAGGGCATCAGTGCGACGGTCGACCGCGAAGGGCGGCTGATCCTGCAGGACCTGCCGCCGATCCCGGCGGCCGGCCGCTCCTTCGGCGACCTGCGCCGCGAGATCGAGACCCGGGTCAAGGAGAACTACGTCTCGACCGAGGCCTTCGTGTCCCTCGGCGACGTCCGCGCGATCTCGGTGACACTGACCGGCGAGGTGACCAAGCCCGGCACCCAGACGCTGACCAGCTTCTCGACCCTGGTCGACGCATTGACCGCCGGCGGCGGTATCCGGAAGACGGGATCGCTGCGCACGGTCGCGCTGATCCGGCAGGGCCAGACCAAGGTGGTCGACCTGTACGGCTTCCTGATGGGCTACAGCAACGAGGCCGACCTGCTGCTGCAGGACGGCGACCGGATCTCCGTGCCGACGGTCGGGCGCACCGTCGCGGTTGCCGGCGACGTGGTCCGGCCGGGCATCTTCGAGATGCCGCCCGACGCCGCCGGCCCGCTGAGTGTCGCCGAGATGCTGGACTATGCCGGCGGGCCGATCCGGCCGTCCGGCAACCGGTTCAACCTGCTGCGGCTCGACCGCAACGGCCAGGACCAGGTGCAGAACCTGTCGGGCCAGACCGCGGTGCCGGTGCAGACCAACGACATCATCCAGGTGACACTGTCGCAGGATCTGCGCGTCGGCAGCGTCTCGATCACCGGCAACGTCACGGTCGCCGGCGTCCGTCCGTTGAGCAGCGCGCCGACGCTCCGCGCCCTCCTGGCCGACCCGCCGATCCTGGCGGATGACGCCTACCTGCCCTTTGGCGTGATCCAGACCACCGACCCGACCACGCGGATCCGCAAATTCGTGCCGGTCAATCTGGCGGTGGCGCTGCGCGGCGGCGGCAACATCCGCTTGCGCGACCGCGACAAGCTGATCGTGCTGTCGCGCGAGGACGTCCGCTATCTCGGCGGGGACGACGTCCAGATGATGCTGGCCGGAACCCCGCCGGTCCAGGCCCGCTCGGCAGATTCGGATCTCTCCCAGAACACCCAGGTGCTGAATCCGACGCTGGCCACCAGCCAGCCGCCACCCGTCAACGTCAGCAGCAGCTGCCTCGGCCTGCGGTCCCTGGCGGAGGCGGTGCGCAACGATTCGACCGGCCGCTTCCGCAACGCGCGGCAGACCTTCCAGAACACCACGGGAAGCAACTCCCTGCAGGTCAACCGCGCCTGCCCGGAGATCTTCGACGACTTTCCGGACCTGCTGCCCTTCGTGATCGAGCATGTCGTCTCGCTCGAAGGCCAGGTGCGGGTGCCGGGCAGCTACCCGATCATCCCGGGCACCTCGCTCGCCACCGTGCTCGACATCGCCGGCGGCACGACGATCGAGGCCGACCGCCGGGCCATCGAGGTCGGCTACTTCTCCACCCTGTCGCCGTCCAATCTCAGCGGCTCCTGGCGTTCGGTGCAGAGCCTCGGCGCCACCACCGCGTCGATCAAGCTGAATCCGGGCGACAGCATCCGCATCCCGCAGAACCCGCAGCTGCGCGAGGACGGGACGGTCACCCTGGCCGGCGAGTTCACCCACCCCGGCCGTTATGTGATCCGCCGCGGCGAGACCCTGCTGCAGCTGATCCAGCGGTCCGGCGGCTACACCAACCAGGCCTTCCCCTATGGTGCGGTGTTCACCCGCGCGGCCGTGCGGCAGCAGCAGCAGCAGGGCTATGAGCGCACCGCCCGCGAGATCCAGGCCGGGCTGCCGCAGCTGATCCAGGAAACCCAGAGCAGCGGCAGCAGCAGCAGCAACACCGCCGCGGCCCTGCCGGCGATCCAGAGCCTGATCGCGGAGCTGAAGAGCATCCCGGCCGCCGGTCGGGTGGTGATCGAGGCCGATCCGACGGTGCTGGCGGCCAGGCCCGAGCTCGACTTCACCCTGGACGCGGGCGACCAGCTGTTCGTGCCGAAGCGGCCGCTTTTCGTCACGGTCTCGGGCGAAGTGCTCAACCCGGGCACGGTCCAGTACGACGGCAAGCTGACCGCCGACGACTATGTCGACTTCGCCGGCGGCACGACCGGATCGGCGGATTCCGGCCGCGCCTTCGTCATCATGCCGAACGGCCAGGCGCAGCCGCTCGACCTGTCGTCCTGGAGCTACAGCTCGGTCAAGGTGCCGCCTGGGTCGGTCATCATCGTGCCGCGCGACCTGACCCCGTTCGACATCTCCCGGCTGATTCGGGACGTCGGCTCGATCGTGCAGAGCCTGGCGATCTCGGCGGCCTCGCTGGTGGTCATCAGCCGGAACAACAACTGACCTAGGGAAGATCACGTGGAAAAGGGCGGCGCCACCAGCGCCGCCCTTTTCATTGGTGGGATCGCCGGCATGCGACGGGCGAGATTGTCCCATGGGCGGGAAGCGCACTAGCCTGACCGGGTCTGGTGGAAGCGGAACGGGCATCTGATGCAGATCACCGACCTGATCAACTCGATCGCCGATCGCGGCCTCGAGCTCTTCGCCTTCGGCCGCGGCCGGTCCTTGCCGCGGGATCCGGGCGGCCTCTGCCGCGCGCTGCTGTCCGAACGCGGCGAGGCCTCCGGCATCGCGCTGGCGCGCGAGCTGGTGGCCTTCTATCGCGGCCTGGATGCGACCGGGCGGGAAGCGTTCTTCACCATGCTGGGGCGCGAGTTCGGGCCCGACCACGCAGCCATCGCCGCCGCCGCCCGGGCCTTCGTTGCCGAGCCCAGCGCCGCCGGCGCCCTGGCGCTGGCCGAGGCGGCGGAACCGCCGCGGCAGGAACTGCTGCGCCGCATCAACATGTTGCCCGAGGGCACGGAATTCGTGATCGGGCTACGCGCCGATGCGCTCGACCTCGCCGACGGCAAGCCGGAGCTGCGGATCGTGGATGCCGACCTCAAGCACGTCCTGACCTCCTGGTTCTCCGGCGGCTTCCTGGAGCTGCGCCGGATCACCTGGGAGACGCCGGCGATCATCCTGGAGAAGCTGATCCAGTACGAGGCGGTGCACGCCATCCCGGGCTGGGAGTTCCTGCGCCGGCGCCTGGCCGAGGACCGCCGCTGCTACGCTTTCTTCCACCCGGCCCTGCCGAACGAGCCGGTGATCTTCGTCCAGGTGGCGCTGGTGCGCGGCCTGGCGGGGGAGGTGGCGCCGCTGCTGGACCCGGAGGCCCCGGTCGGCGATCCCGCCGCCGCCGACACGGCGATCTTCTATTCGATCACCAACACCCAGAAGGGGCTGCGCGGCATCTCCTTCGGCAGCTTCCTGCTGAAGCAGGTGGTGGCCGACCTGCAGCAGACCCTGCCCAACCTCACGACCTTCTCGACCCTGTCGCCCATCCCGGGGTTCCGGCGCTGGCTGGAGACGGCGGCGCCGAAGCACGAGCACCCCGCGGTCCGGGCCGCGGCCGAAGCCCTGCCGCCGGTGCTGGCGGCGGGCGGGATCGACGCCGTCGGCGCGGACAAGACCCTGAAGGCGGCGCTGATCGGCCTCTGCGCCCGCTATCTCGCCGCCGAGCTGCGGCCGAACGGGCGGCCCGTCGACCTGGTGGCGCGGTTCCATCTCGGCAACGGCGCCCGGCTGGAGCGGCTGAACTGGGCCGGCGACACCGCGCCGAAGGGGCTGGAGCAGAGCTGGGGACTTCTGGTCAATTACCTCTATGATCCGGCCGAGCTGGAGCGGAACCACGAGGCCTTCGTCAATGCCGGGAAGGTGGCGACGAGCCGTGCGGTGGCGCGCCAGCTGAAGCCCTATCTCTGACCCGCCGAGCCGAATGACCAATCTCGCCCACGCCCTGGCCGCCCGTTTCCCCGCCGACCGGTCCAAGCCGGCGCTCGAGCTCGCCGACGGCCGCCGCATCTCCTATGCCGGGATCGAGGCGGCCAGCGCCCGTTACGCCAATCTGCTGCGGCGCCTGGGCGTGGCGCCGGGCGACCGGGTGATGGTGCAGGTCGACAAGTCGCCGGAGGTGGTGGCGCTCTATCTCGGCTGCCTGCGCGCCGGGGCGGTCTACCTGCCGCTCAACACCGCCTACACCAAGGGCGAGGTCGCCTATTTCGCCGGCGATGCCGAGCCGGCCCTGGCGGTGTGCCAGCCGGCGCGGCTGGCCGAGATCGAGGCGGTGGCCGGGCCGGCCGGAGCCAAGGCGGTGCTGACGCTCGGCGCGGCCGGGGAGGGGACCCTGGCCGAGGCGGCGGCTCAGGAGCAGGACAGCTTCGAGACGCTGCCGCGCGGGCCGGACGACCTGGCCGCCATACTCTACACCTCCGGCACCACCGGCCGCTCCAAGGGGGCGATGCTCAGCCACGACAACCTGCTGTCGAACGCGCTGACCCTGCACGATTGCTGGGGCTTCCGGCCGGACGACGTGCTGCTGCACGCCCTGCCGATCTTCCACACCCATGGCCTGTTCGTTGCCACCAACTGCGCCCTCTCGGCCGGGGCGACCATGCTGTTCCTGCCCAGGTTCGACGCCACCGAGGTGCTGCGCCTGCTGCCCAAGGCCAGCGTGATGATGGGCGTGCCGACCTTCTACACCCGGCTCCTGGAGCAGCCGGGCCTCACGGCCGAGCAGTGCCGGCACATGCGGCTGTTCATCTCCGGCTCGGCGCCGCTGCTGGCCGACACCTTCGAGCAGTTCCGGCAGCGCACCGGCCACACCATCCTCGAACGCTACGGTATGACCGAGACCAACATGAACACCTCGAACCCGCTCGAGGGCGAGCGGCGGGCGGGGACGGTCGGCTTCCCGCTGCCCGGCGTGTCGCTGCGGGTGGTGGGCGAGGATTCGAAGCCGCTGCCGCAGGGCGAGATCGGCGTGATCGAGGTCAAGGGCCCGAACGTGTTCAAGGGCTACTGGCGGATGCCGGAGAAGACCGCGGCCGAGTTCCGGGCCGACGGCTTCTTCATCACCGGCGATGTCGGGGTGGTGGACGACCGCGGCTACGTCTCGATCGTCGGCCGGGCCAAGGACCTGATCATCTCCGGCGGCTTCAACATCTATCCGAAGGAGGTCGAGAGCTTGATCGACGCCATCCCGGGCGTCGAGGAATCGGCGGTGATCGGCCTGCCGCATCCGGATTTCGGCGAGGCGGTGGCGGCGGTGGTGAAGATGCAGGCGGGTGCCGCGCCGCTCGATCCCGCCGCGATCCAGGCGGCGCTGCAGGACCAGCTGGCGCGGTTCAAGCAGCCCAAGGCGGTGTTCGTGGTGGCGGAGATCCCGCGCAACGCCATGGGCAAGGTGCAGAAGGCGGCCTTGCGCGAGCGGTACAAGGCGACCTTCGCCCCGGCATAAGGCCTACAGCGGGTCGCGCTTCGGGTTGCTGAGCAGGCCCTCGCGCCGCGCCACATGGTTGTGGCCGGCGGCCTGCGCGATCGCATCGTGGTCCGGGGCGGGCTCGATGCGGACGAGGTCGGGTTCGTGCCACGGCGATCCGGTCTCCCGCAGGGGCGGCTTGTCGGGCGAGAATCCGGTGGCCAGGAAGGTCGCGTCGAGATAGCGGCGGGCATCCTCGGGGCTCTCCGCGAACACCATCATGTCCTTCACGAAATCGGCGCCGTTCTCGGGATCGACAACCCGCCACAGCGGGTCCTGGCGGCGGGCGGGGTTGATCCGGACGGAATAGGCGTGCATCGGCGGGAGCCTCCTTCACACCCGGCCAACGCCGCCGGGCCGGCGCCGGTTCCGCGAATCAGCGGCAGGCGGCCTCGCCGGTCTCGATATGGAAGCGGCGCGGGCCCGGCGCCGCCGGCTGGCCGCTGTCGGGGGGATCGTCGACGATGCGGATGTCCAGCGTGCAGGGGCCCGCCTGGATCCGGTACAGGTCCTCGCCCGGCCGCTCGATCCGGTCGATCGGCGTGTCGTGCAGCTTCTGCGCCAGCTCGTTGCTGTCCAGGATGGCCTGGATCTCCCGCAGGCGCTGCCAGTACGGCGGCAGCGCCGCCCGGGCGTCGGCGGCCGCGCCGAGAAGCAGGAGCGCCGCAGCGGAGGCGGCCGCGATGCGGTGACGGGGGCCGAGAGGAGATCGGGTCATGTCATGCTCCTCGCCGGACCCCCGCGTCAGGCGCCGACATTCGGGATGAAGAAGCAGCGCATCGACCCGTCCGGCTTGCGGCAGAGCCAGTATTTCTCGTCTTCGCTGAACTGGGCCTGGTCGGTCGGCACCAGCAGGCCGAGCGGCCGGACCATATAGCCGTCGGGACGGACCTGGACGTCGCGGGAGGCGAAGGCGGCACAGTCGTTCTGTCCGCAGCAATGCTCGTGCGTGCCGGTCAGGTTCCGGTATTGACCGTTCTGGATCCACGCCGCCGGTCCATGGGCGGCGGCGCCGCCAGCGGCGATGGCGAGCGCGGCCGCGAACGGAAAGAGGATGCGCATCAGGCGACCTCCTGGCCAGGGTTGCGGGCGACCGCGCGTCGCGCCCGGTCGGCTGGCCCATTGCGGCCGTCCGCAGCGGACCCTGCAGAACAAACAATCGGACAAGCCCGCAGGTTCGTTCCATCGGACCACGGGTCATTGGACCATGGGATGGAGTCCGCCCGGGCCGATCGGATGCGACTCCGGTCGCCGCCGAAGTCCCGAAACCAGCGGGCACGCCGGTTCCAAACGCCACTGCGGCCCAGGCATTCCGCGGCGTTCGCTTTGATCTTGACTCTCCGGGGGCGCGGGCATACATGGCCGGTGACGCCGGACGAGCCCAGGCCCGCCCGGCGCCAATCTCACAACGAGAGACAGATGGACGACCACCCTAGTCGTGGCGTCGCCAAGGCCGATCCGGCCGCGGTGACGTCGCCCGAACATCACTGGATCGCACTCGGCCACGGCCGGGTGGATGGCGTGAGCCGGACCTAGGGTCGGAGCGCCGTTCGCCCCGCTTCCGCCGCGTGCGGAAACGGAGCGAACGATGAACCTCGCTTTTCTCTCCTGCTTCGATCGCCGCCTGCGCCTGGCGCTGGGCGCCGTGATCTCCCCGCGGGCCGAGGCGCTGGCCGCCCTGCCGCGCTTCCGCAACCGCGACCTGCGCCACGACCCGATCCGGGACGAGGACAAGGTGCTGCTGCGCTGGATCCGCGACCCCGAGACCGGCAAGCTCGCTGCCCGCTGGGACGAGCCGGACGCTGCGGCGCCGACCTCCACCCGGCCCGCCGCGCCGGTCGACGACCTGGCAGGGCACCGCGCCCGCCGGGCGCAGCGCTACCGCTCGCGCTTCATCTGGCCGGACCGCCGCAGCGCCTGAGCCGCGGCGCCTGAGCCGCGGCGCCTGAGCCGCGGCGCCTGAGCTGCGGCGCCTGAGCTGCGGCGCCTGAGCTGCGGCGCCTGAGCTGCGGTAGCCAACGCCGATCCGGGCGGTTGGATGACTTCCGCACGCGAAAGTCATCCAAC